>JACPBJ010000081.1 GCA_016180375.1 Nitrososphaerota archaeon
CGGTGGTTCTCCCTATAGCCATCCTTCAACTTTTGCAGGAGGGAGATCTTGACGAGTGGAGGGCTATGGACTCGCTTTACAAGCTGTTTGGTTCAGCGTTAGACGAGAAGAATGCTCGGCAGGTCTTGAAGGCCCTGATGGAGAAGGGTTTCGTGGAAGTCATTGAGAAGACTGGAACTAGAAGACTGCAGGTTACTAGAGAGGGCTTCAAGTTGCTTGCCGCTCTCAGAAAAGAGTATGGAGCTGTCATAGCTGGTTCCGGGTTAGAGGTCTAAAGGCCTTGTCAGACGTCTTGTACCTTTCTGTAAATGGACTCGAAATGCCTGCTAAAAGGTGGGAAATGTGACAGGGCTGGAGGATAGCTGGGGGCCTGTAGCTCGAGGGAGCCATATGCTGGGAATCGTCAGGCCGAGAACCGAAGACCACCACGATATGGCATTTGGATTTCTAAAAACCGGTCTGGACAAAGGCGAGATGGCCGTCTATGTGACAAAGGAAGACCCAGTCTTGGTTAGGAGATCCATTGAGAAACGATGGGGAAAAACATCGCCGCTAGAGGAGGGGAGGTTGCGAATTTTGTCCTCAGAATTAGTATACCCGCGGGGGTTCAAAGCGGAAAACGTCCTCTCTAGTTTCGGTGAATCATATCAACAGGCCATTGGTTCCGGCTTTACAGGGTTACGTGCGGCTGACATTACGTTCCTCGGTGAAGAGGATGCTCACCTACGAAGCATTGTTGAGTGCGACAGAGCTTATGATGCGCTAGAACTGGGGATCACAACTTTGTGTATGTATCAAGGGCCAGATACGTATGATTTTGATCTTTTGGCTAAACTTCTGCTCTGCCATTCGGCGATTATTGATCATAGGCTTCATCAGGTGAGACTGCCCGAGAGTTTTCTTCGCGACGGTATTTACGCGGCGCTTGGGGAGATCTTTGGGGAGAATGGAGCTAAAGCGGTGCTGTTCAATCTTGCAAGATTTGCAGATGCAAGTTCTACCGAGGATTTTCTGCTTAGAGCGCAGGAGGAGCCGATGCTGCTACAGCGATCTCTGAACGTCATGTTTGGCCAACCCTCAAATGGAATATGTGATTTGATTAAGGATAAGTTGGCAGAAATGGTGAGATGATTCTTGCTTTCAGGAATCTTGCCGTTGAAGTGTGGATTCTGCAGCAATGTTAATTGGCTTTCCCTCGGTGGAGAACATTCTCCAGCATTCTCCGTTCTCCCTGCGTTCTCTGACATTTTAGTACAGTGAAGTTGATAAGGTTCTGGTAACTCTGCGGGAGGTTTCTTTGTACGGTTTGTTCATACAGTTTCTACAAACAGAGCATTGAACATAGGGGGCCCCTATCGTTTTGACTAGGGGCCCCGGGGGGTATAAAAAGCGGATCAATGATCTCTCGGAGAGTTACCAGAACCGTACAGTCTAAGCAACCCGACAAGAAATAGAAACCATTGCAGTGAAAGTAAAGCATATGCTGGATTAATTTTGTCGCATTTTGTCGTATTTAGGGGGGAGTGGTGCTTCAAATGTGTTTGAATCGAACTATTGTAGGATTGAAAGTAAAGTATCCTTTTAGGCGCACTTATACCACAAGAATCATATCAATCGGTTCCTTTGTCACGTAATCGAATGCAACTTCTGAGTATCTCTCATCCAGCTTCTTTCTCAAGCGTGCGCTCAGGCGCTTAAGATCCTTATCATAATCGATTACGTCCTTGTCTAGGACTGCAACCCATTCGTCATTGTACTTCTTAACCAATTGTCTATAGTTTGCGCTGAGCCATTTGCTATTCCCTTCGGCTTTGGAAATCAACTCAGCTATCGACATAATGTCCTACCATACTTTGTCTTCAGAACCTTAAATTCTTAACTGTGGGGCAATCAATGAATAACAATTACGCATAGAACGCTTAACCTACCTGTTGCGCATCCCTCTAACGATATACGACAATGGCGTGCCTTTTGCCAGTATCTTCTTGGTCTTCTCAAGATCGGCTTTTCTTAAATCAATCCCCATGTTATATGCTGCCTCCCGTAACATCTTTGCACCTTCTTCTCCTGTTACAGTATACATTCCTGATTTGACAAGCCTCTTCGCTATTCTTTCAAGTGTGACATTCGATTCGTAACCGGCCATAAGATTCCCTTTATGATTATAGTACTATTATGTATTTAAGGCCGAGGGATCCCGCACAATCTCACAGATCTCGAATTATCTTGATTTCATCGGGAGAGTGTTACTTTATGCTTCTTCCAAGTCTTGTATCGAAACGTCATAGCTGAATTCTTTCTGATAGCGATGAACCCTAGGCTTCCGCTTCTTCTATTGATGGTTCTCTGCCTACAAGCTGGAAGAGAGTTATTGCGACAACGAATATAGCGGCAGTTGCAAAAAACGGGGTATTCTTTCCTACATAATCATACAGGGCAAATCCGACCAAGGGTCCCAATACCGAGCCGGCATTGCTCGCAGCGTCCATGACCCCTGTAAGCCTTCCTCTAGCCGAGCGTGGCATGATGTCTTCTTGAAGCGACGAAAGTGCAGGAACATAAGACGCGAATAGAGCCGAGCGTACGGTCATTATGACTATTACAGCATAAACATCCTGTGCTAGTGCTATAGCAATGGTAGCTATCTGTGCTGCTATCACGCCAAACAGCATCAGACTTTTCCTGTGCCACTTATCTGCAACTCTGCCCATGAAGAACTGTGATAGTGAATTTGCAAGACCGGACACGAAGAAGGCAAGGGCCATCGTAGAT
>JACPBJ010000082.1 GCA_016180375.1 Nitrososphaerota archaeon
TGGGACCTGCGTAAGATGGAAGAGCAAAACAAGTTTAGGCTGATATGCACTTCCCCAGAACTGCTTCTTGAAACTGATGGAGGAGAAAGCATCCTTGATGGACCCATCAAGGAGATTCGTCCACGCAGGTTAGTGATTGATTCATTGAGCCACCTAGAGATGTTCGTGCCCGAAAGAGAGCTGAGAAAGGAGGCGTACCGCTTGATCATGTATCTGAAGACCAGAGGCTTGAGTTCGCTATTACTATGGGAGTCACCGCAAATCATCGGCAACTCCTTCTCGGTGACAGAAATTGGCATTAGTTTCCTTGCGGACGGCATCGTCCTCCTTAGGCCAGTAGAAATAGAGTCTTCCATGCGTAAGGCAATAGGCATTCTAAAGTTGAGAGGGAGTGATCATGACAAACAGCTAAGAGAGTTTGAGATAACGACTCAAGGTATCAAAGTGACATCTCCATTCTCTGAATATGAGGGCGTGATGACCGGGTCTCCTACAAAAATACCCGCCCAGAGATTCGCTGAGATGTTTAGTAAGGTAGCAAAGAAGGGAAAGCGATTATAGGCTAGGTGTAGCAAAAATGGTTGATCTATTAACTCTCTCACTAGCTTCTCTGCAAATCATAATTCAACTAGGCGCTGTATACTTCGCATATCGCCTGACGAAGATTACCGGTGCATTTAGGGCGTGGCTGATGGTCATATTTGCCCTTGTCTTAATGACAGTAAGAAGAATCACGGCGTTAATGATAGAGATTGGATCGTTAGCAGCATTTGCAGGTGCAACAGCCTTTATAGATCGGATAATACTTCCACTCGCAATCTCAGTTTTGCTTCTCTTAGCTATGTACGACCTCATACGAACCTTTAGGAGACAGATGCAGTCGAATCGAGCCTAAGATTATTGAACCTTAGCTACTTGATTCTGAAGAATTACCATCTTTGTTGGAACTGGCAGTTTCGTTGATGCGCTCTACATGGCACCAACAGCAGCATTCTTGTTTGCAGACATCGTCTTCTGTCTTCAAAGATTTTGCTCAAGTTTCGGATTACCGGTGGGATTAGGATGGTTTGGTGTGCAAACCTAACCACATAGCTGGCTCTTGGCACTCATTCTGATTGCTCGTTATCAATTCTCCGGCATACAGGTATTTGAAACTCATCTGCTCTCCCCAATTCTGTTCACCTTTCTAGTTAGCGTGGGCTATCCCTCATTCGCTCTCGAATCGTCGCTATTGTTTTCAGAACAAAGTGGACATACCAGTGGCATAAAAGACTTGGAGGGAAGCATCTCCTGAAACCTAGGTACGCTGGCCTGGTCCCGCTTCCCATCATATTGTCAGTCCTGCTCACCATCATTGGGACTTATTATCCAGAGCAAAACCTTCCTAAGACTTTGATCTTTGAACTACCGGCCCCGTTCTCCTTCGCACATTCGTTGTTCTTATCCATAAGCGCGTTAGTCGTTGCATACTTTTTCGCACGGGGCTTTTTGTCAAGTGGCTCCTTCAATCTGGTCGCCCTTGGAACCGGCTCACTTGTCCTAGGTCTTGGATTTTTGGTATCACAAATTCTCGGGAACCCCCCTTTTAGAGGTCCGAACCACCTGGTGGCAATTTCCAACTTAGCGTTCCTTTTTGCGGGGATATTCTTCGGCGCGTTTGCAACTTTAAGCGTGTTTGACAGGAGTATGAAATTTGGAAAGCCCATCATAACTCTCCTTGTAGACTACATCGGAGGCATCCTGCTAATCATTTTATTGATACTGGTTGTAGAGATAAAGTTGATACCTGATTTCTTCGTCCAAGGAGTAGGACCTACTATGCTCCGAACACAGGTCTTGGGAGCCGCGACAGTGCTCTTCTCATATTCTTCCATAGTCTTAATGGGAAACTACGCAAAGTCCCGAATATCTATCCTGTACTGGTTCTCTCTGGGGCTGGCGTCAATCGCGATTGGTTTTCTAAGCGGCTTTCTCGGTACATTCCCCGGCGGGCCATTCTCATGGTTGGGCAGAATCTCGCTGGCAGTTGGAGGCATTTACTTTATCGCCGCCATACTAGTAGCATATTGGGCAACTGGAGCTGAAACAAATGGTTCGCTATAAAAAATATGGCGGGCCTGGTGGTGTTTGCCTATACTTGGGTGCAGATACCCCTGTCTATAAGAACTATGTCTTCGCGCCGATTATGTTCGCCGGTTCTTAAACGCGGTTAGGTCCAAATTCCCATATAGCATTACTCGGTCGCCGCCGGTCGGGTCAGGATCAAATTTGATCCAAGATTTGGACTTGTGCTAAAGCTTCCATTGCCTGTGAATATCCAATTTGCTTCTATCAGGAATCAACCAAGGGAATCCACTTGCCCTCCAACTTTTTCTATGATGCTTTGGAAAAACGGCTCAGAGAATCCAGCCAAGAAACCAATCAGTGTAAAACCAGCCGGGTCTGGTGGGATTCGATATGTTTTCGGTTCTAAAAGCTTGCTCAAAATCGTGGGTTCGAGCCTCGGAGGGTTCGCAACAGCGCTGCCGCGGTAGAAGCTATGTTGGCTTGGATTGCATATATAAGAAAACTGATACCCCTACTTGCGTTACCGGAGGATTCTGAATCATGTCATGGGGCGTAACGTGGGGAACCAAAACCGAAGAAGAACTGCTAGCATTTCCGTGCGATCGTTATGTTGTAAAGCCAGACGCGGCATATTATCGAGGGGTCACGATTCAAGCCCGCCCAGAGGTCATCTTTCGCTGGCTTTGCCAGATGCGGGTAGC
>JACPBJ010000145.1 GCA_016180375.1 Nitrososphaerota archaeon
AGATGAGAATAAAGACGATAGGAGAACTTGCTAAAATTGATGGCAAGGAACTCGTCAAGGTATTCGGCAAGAATGGTGTATGGTTATGGGGGATAGCCAATGCTTTGGAGAGGGTTGAAGTTCAGGAGATTACGGAGAGAAAGTCGATTAGCCACGAATTTACCTTTCAAGAGGATACTAGCGATGCATCTCTAATCCAAAAGACGCTCAATGATCTAATTGAGAAGGTTCATCGAAGGCTGATGGAAGATGGGCTTTACTTCAAGACCGTTGGGATAAAGGTTCGTTACAAGAACTTTGCAACTTTCGTTAGAGAAAAGAGCTATAAGGACTACACTGCTGATAGGGAATTCATCAGCAACATAGTATCTTCCCTGTTCAAGGAGTTTGAAGGAAGGGAAGAGAAGGTCAGGCTTCTTGGAGTAAGGCTCACAAACCTCAAGCCGATAGAAGGGAAGCAGCAGACGCTTGCTACGTGGCAGAGTCAGAGAATTAGCGACAGCTAATTTATTTGGACGGAATTTTTCAGAGTGTTTGTAGTTCTATGAAAGTTTTGGCATTTCTTGGCATCATTCTTATTCTTGCCGGAATTAGTGGCGCTGCAGGCGTTGAAGCTCCATCTTCCAAGTGTGATGCTGCCGTTTGCACTGTCTATGGTTTCGATCTTAATTATGGTGAAGCGTTGCCTATTCCTTACGTGCCGCAGAAATTGACTGTAAGGCCAGGAGCTAATGTTACGTTTGTAAATATGGGTACGGATGCCCACACAGCGACTTATGGAGTAAGTCCGTTATACGGAGGGAACCCTAGGGTAGAGAAACTATTCGATACACAGCGCATAGATCCTGGCAAGAAGGTTACGATCAGAATCGAGAAAGTAGGTGAGTACCCGTATCATTGTGTCTTTCACCCTTGGATGAATGGAACCATAGTCGCAACGGGAGACCCGATTCTAGGCAATATTGTCCAACCACCTCCCGCTCCTCAACCTCAACCTATACCAGCACCGGCTCCACAACCAGCTCCAGCACCTGCACCTCAACCTGCTCCAGTTCCCATTCCTATACCAGCACCGGCTCCTCAACAACCAGCTCCCCTACAACCTGCTCCGCAGCCAACTCCTGCTCAGCCTCCTGCACCGCCTCCTGAACCGAAAAAAGAAGTTCCTTCACCTGCTCCTCAACCGCCTTTAAAGCCTGAACCTCAGATAACAGCTAAAACTGAATCAGTGCCTATGGACTTCACTCTTATTGCAGGAGCAGGAGTCGCTGTAGTCGTGGTAGTTGTTGTCGCAGTTCTAGTGCTACGGAAGCGCTAGAATGTAACAAATAAAGGCTTAAAAGACTAGCAATCAGCCGGTTTTGTAGTTGCTACGGCAGGTGCATGTTTATGATTTCGAAGAAATTGAAGCAGAACGAAGAAAATCTAACGAAGGCCATAGCAACGCTTCAATCCATTGCTGAAAGCGCTGCAACGCCTCGAAACATTAGGAAAGTTATCAAAGATACGGTTGTAATGCTCCAGAACAGCACCCTCTCTCTTGGAGTCAGGGCTGCTAACGCTATTAGCATGCTCGACGAAGTATCGCAAGACCCGAACATGCCCTCTTTCACTAGAGTTACTATTTGGAGCGCAGTAAGTACGCTCGAAAGCATCAGAGACTAAATTTCCTGATCAGTCTCTTAAATAGAGAGCGACTTTATTCGGATTGCTCTTGACCGATTTTGCCTTGCAACTTGCTGATTTCATTCTTTCAGTTCTCCTCTTGTGCTCTTCTTTTGCATTAGCAGGTTCAATAGCTAGAAGAATCACTGTTGGAAGGAAGATTCCTAGACTCCCACAGAGGCTTGAGGTTAACGATGAGCCCCTAGTTTCCATAATAGTGCCATTCAGGAACGAAGAGAAAAATCTTCCAAATCTGCTGGAATCGTTGAAAGAGCAAGATTACGAAAATCTGGAGATCATACTTGTTGATGATCAATCTACAGATGACAGCACCAAAATTACAGAAGATTTCGCGAAAAAGGTTAGGAACTGCAAAGTTGTTACTGTAAAGGATCGCCCGGAAGAGTGGGTAGGCAAGACCTGGGCTTGCGAAGAAGGCTTCAGAAGAGCAGGGGGAGAATGGTTGCTGTTTACTGATGCCGATGTGCAATTCAAGAAGGATGTGGTTCGCAAGTCTCTGAGTTATGCCATTTCCAACAATCTGGAACTTCTTACCCTAACGCCAAGGATTCTGTGCAGAAGTTTCTGGGCCAAATTGATTCAGCCGATCTTCCATTATTCTCTTATGGTGCTTTACTCTCCCCTGAGAGTGAATAATCCCAATGATATGTTCGGATACGTTTTCGGAAGTTTTTTCTTGATCAGAAAGAGCACCTATGTCAGCTTGGGGAGACATGAATCTGTGAGGAGCTCTCTCATAGAGGATAGGGCATTCGGCGCTCTTGCAAAGCAGAAAGGGACCAAGATGATGATGGTCTATGGAAGTGAAAGTTTTTCTTCGGTGTGGGCAACTAGGTTTGCTGATGTAATTCACGGGATGGAGAGGATAGTTTCGTTTTCTGTCAGCATTAACCCATTAAGAGGAGTTGCCTTTGCAATAGCAATGTTTGTTGTGATGGTACTTCCGTTCCTCATAGTCCTGTCAGCATTATTCTTGTATTTAGTAGGAATGCAGTTATCTCCAATTTTGTTTATGCTCACGATAATTGCAAGTATTCTAGTGCTTTGTGCAAGTTCTATTGAGGTTCTCGGGCCATTGAAACTTTCGCCAGCATACATACTTGCTGCTCCACTTGGCGGATTACTCTTCATAACAGCCGTATTGACCGCTTCATACAAGAATGCGCTCAGGAAGCGGATAACGTGGAAAGGAAGAGAGTATGATTCTTCGGAAGTGGAATTTTAGGAAAGATTAAAAAAAGGAAACAAAAAAGTGAAGGGAGAACCTAGGCACTATACCTAGATATCCTTGAATTCTGCTTGCTTCAGGCCCAGTTCCTTCTGAAGTGTTCTTATCCTGCTCGCGTACTCCTTCATCTTGGTTTTGTCGTTCTGGACCTTCGCAATCTTATACGCCTTCCAAGCTTTCTTGAGGGCTCCCCAAGTTTGACCTTTGGTGTAATCTGCCATGAGAACATGCCACCGTTGTTACGTCTCTCAAGAACAATATTTAAGCATATGCCTCTCTCATGCGACTATTTGCTGCTTACAGGCTTACTTGCCGAAGTCGCGTAGCGCTCGTATTCTCTTTACTGTATTCGGATGAGTGGAGAATATCTCAAGTATCCTGTCTGCAGTTTTGAGCTCTCTGGACGTTATTTCCTGCACCAGCATTTGATCCGAGGTTCTGTACCTGGAAGTTCCTAACTCCTGCACGTCCCTGCGTGCCGTATCTGGGTCACTGAAGAGCATCGTCTTGAATCCCATTACGTGTGTTGACTGGTTGGTTGTTCTTATCTTTCCCGAGGAGGTTGCTATCTTTGCAAGAGCCTCAGAGAGCTTTCTTGCGCCGTCATCCACATGCTTGACTGCATGTGTATCAGCGTAATACTCCCTTAACCTTGAAAGACCCATCACTACCAGACTGAGAATCCAGTATAATGCCATAGATACCATTGCAATGGCGAACGCTCCTCCGCTGATGTTTCTGTTCCTGCCTCCGCCAAGCCAAGCAGACCACATGAGAGAATTCCCGATGTAGTAGAATATGGATGGAAGCACGGATGCGAACATCATTATCTGCACATCTCTGTGCTTTAGATGGCCCAACTCATGCCCTAGTACAGCTTCAACTTCCTCCTCTTCAAGGTTATTGAGAAGGCCTTGCGTTACCGCAACTCTATTCCCAGTCAGAGGAGAGCCGTAAGCGAATGCGTTAGGGATGTTCAGGCTTGACATCATTAGCTTGGGCATCTTAATACGTGTGTTTTGAGAAATCCTTCTTACAATTTCATGTAATCTTGGATTGCTCGACTCTGGAAGCTCTCTAATTCCATATATGGCACCTATCATATACGGTGCGACTAACCATTGAGCGATGTTAAATAGAACAACTAATACTATCATGGAAGTAATGCTGAAACTTCCCATCAATGTGAGAATAACAGAGAAGAATAGAGTCGAAAGCCCAATGAGCATCGCTAGAGTACCTATAATGGTGAGTCGAAGTTTCAATAGCTGCATATCTGCAAAAAGAAATCATTGACTCTTCTTTTAAGGTATATTCCTAAATGCTACAAATGGGTCTGCAGTTGAGATAGGCTTTTTAGCTCATATTGAATCAAGGAATAACGTGCAAGTGCAACCCGAGAAGATAGTTGCAATTTATGAGGACATTGAATTGGAGGGCACTGGCAAGGTCAAACTTATTATTACTGGCACAAGACTTATCGCTGAAAAGAAGGCTTCAAGGTTTTCGAAAAAGCTTGCAACTGCAATGGTTGTAGATTTTCAGAAAATAACTAGTTTAACACAAGACGGAGAATCGGGGATAAAGGTCAGCCATAACATAGACTCGCAGGTCTTGACAGAGGTCTTGGTAGCTAATGGCAAAAGCCAAGCACTAAACATAATGAATCAGATTTCCGGAAGCCTCCAAGAAGGCAAGAAGCAACAGGAGGAAGAAATGCAGCGGAAGAAACAAGCAGAAATGATGGATGTTCTGTTCATTTCATATGTCTTGGAGTGCCTTATTGACGTCTGGAGCTCCATTTCTGCAATACATAGATTGCTGGGTGCCGTAAGGCAGGGTGATTGGGACAAAGCTGATCTAGAGGTCAAGGCAATAATAATTGCTGTCAATGATATTGTCAAGGATTCGGAAGTAAAACTGCCAACGGACGCGCTTCTAGAGGCTTTCAGAGAGCACTCGCCCCACGTGCTTGGCAGCCGAGTTTCGGAACTGCTTGCTGGGCTTGGCGAAATAGCCGGCTCGAAGATACCAATATCCAAGAAGTGGTCCAATTACTCGAGGGAGAGCAATCCGAACTGGTCTTCAGTCTCCTATTTTCTGCTGTTTGCACTTTCTGTAAACGAACTACTGCTGAACACAGAACTTGGTAAGACGCATGAGATGGAAGCGTGTATTGCCAGAGCAAAGAAGATGCTGCCTATCATCGAAGTAAAAGTAAGCAAGGATTTAGCCAGCGAAATTAACGCATCTCTAGACAATAGAGCAGTATCAGAAATTCCTCAAAGGGTAGCGAGGGTTCTATCTGGCGACCTTCAAAGACATCTGAACAGAGTCAGCACCTAGCTTACTTTTTCCGCTGCAGCTTGTTTGTCATAACATCATAAGAAGCTCCTGACTGGTGCAATGAAACATACAGACGCAGAAGTTGCCGGGCATACTTTTGCCCTGCGGGTATGTCAGCTGGCCTGACCGCACCCGCCGAATTAAGCTTGGTAATTATCAGAGGTTCGAACAATGGATACTCAAGTATGAGTTCACTCATTACCATATATTGAGAAATTACAGTAGCCGCCCCCTCAATGCTCTTGAGCACCGACTCTGCATTGTTTATCCTCTCACCAATTTCTAACCTGTCCTTGCCCTTCAAAGTCTTAATCGCACTTTCGAGTTCGATAGCAAGTCTGGTGTCCTTTCCCCAGTTGAATCCCGGAGCTCTAGAATCGTTTAGCGCCTCCAGCTCTGAGAGCTGGGAAGCAAGTTCGGCAATTATCGTTTGTAAACCATCTTCTAATGTCTGGAATCTGATCATAGATTCTGTCATAAAGGCGATCCCAATGGGTCCTTGCCTGTTCAGCATCTCTCTGAATTTCGCAATTACATTGTACGCTTTGGTTGCTGACTGAACTTTGCCTAGAGTTTCATACATCGGGAGCATGTCTGATGAATAAATGTCGAGAACTCCCTTCATGATCGAGTCTTCCTTCTCGACCGTCTTTTGTAGTGTGTTACCATATCTGTCTTCGAGCTGGGAGAGAGTATTGATCAGATAATCAAGGGCTACTTCGCCCTTCTTTTCGTCGATGAATCTTCTGCTGACTTCGACTGAGGTCATATCTACATTCTCGAACTCATACCTTATCGTATCCACAACGCTCTTTGTCGCACTGAATACCTTTTTTGCGAGCTCTAAGTATGCAGAGTTAAGCTCAATTTGATCATTGATCAAATCGCCACTTTTCGTTTCAAGCTGCTCGAGATCAGGTTCCGGCAACCTTTGAGCGTCAATGCCAAAGGACGATAATTGTGATGCTATTGTGTTAAACTTTGAAACCTTCTCGGTGTAAATTTGAACGAGTTTGAGGTTTGCTAATTCGTTTATTTTTGCGAAGTCCCTGTTAATCTTGTCGAACTTTGTAAGCCGGTCTGTCAGTGCGGAGAGGTTCATCGTTTGATAGTTCTTCAGGGTAAGCCTTACCTCTTCGTTTGCCTTGTCTACCTCTGCAATCTCTTGGCCTATCTCTATTCCCTCAGTGTTCTCTTTAATTTTTGAGAGATGATTAATAGCTTTGTCGAGTGAAGAGCGGAGGTCTTGTCCCTTCTTGACAATTATCGATGCCGTGGTAGCTGTGCTATCCCTGTAGGACAACCATCTGAACGTCATGGATAAGAAAAGACCCATCAGCACTGATGAGGCTAGCAGAGCAGCTAGTGCATTGCTTCCCGATATGGGTGTAGCTGTACTTGATGTGCTAATGGCAGTATAGTATCTTAGAGGAGATGCCAACGCCTCTAGAGGAAATACGAAGATTGCAGTACCAATGATGATCGTAGGAATGGCGGAAAATCTTAGCACAGGAGCAACGCGGAATCCTCTATCTCGCAGCCAAAGCCAAAATCTGCCAACAACTAGTGAAACTGAAAGGGTTACGGTAATCAGAACCGGGAAGAAGAGGATTATCAGCCTGTCTATCATCAGGAAGAGGTATGAATGGAAGTACCTGCTTGGACGAAAAGCTGCGTCAAATGCTGTTGATAGAGCAGGTAGATCGAAAGACTCTGGAGCTGGCCTAAATGCGAAACTTACCTGCCTGAATAACGGGATTGCGAGTGTGTTCATGGCATCGTAGATTTCCTCCGCTCTGAGGGCCTGAATTTTCGTTCCCAAGGAAACCTGCAGAAGATATGCAAATTCTGCTTGATGTATAGGGATGAAAAATACCAGAAACATGACGACGGCTCCAACAGTTCCAAAAAGCCTGTCCTTTTCCCGTGATAGCGCAACAGATATCATTAGAGGGATTGCAAGGAAGTAAGCAGGAGTCAGGGTGATTATAGAGGCCATCAGACCAAACACAGGGCCGAAGATGTTCGATGGATTGAGTAAGATTCTAACGGCAAAGGCTACCGAGAACACAGCCAAAATTCCGAGCCACCAGAGAGGCACTCCTGTCTGGTATGCTACTGGCGGTATTGAAACTGCAATGCTGGCAAGAAAACCTGCTGGTGGAAGAACATAGCCAATAATTGCTGCCACAAGTGCAAAGATAATCGCAAGACCGACGGGATAGAATGGCAAAAGAATTGCAGACATTACTGTATATGCGAAGAGAATGCATGCAGTCACTATTCTTAGGAGCGAGGCTCGGAAGTACGCTTCTCGGTCAACAGGATCTGAAAGATCAAGCTTCGGCGCTAGGCCGAGTCTTCTGCGCAGAGACTTGAATAGAGAGCCTCCAGAACTGGCGCTCATTGATCGAGTCTTGGGCTAACCCTTTGCTTCCTTGGCCTGAGCAGATCTGGTTTCAAATGAACTGTTCGAAATGAGCTTACCTCCCTCCGCAACGTGCACGCCCTGCTCAAGAAGGAATGAGTGAGAGAGTATTCGTTCCGATGGAAGTGTTTGCTCATAAATTGATTTCATTTCTTTGTAAGCCTCCAGCATCTGCGGACGAGCTTTAGCAGCAATGATAAGGAATCTCATCGTCCATGGGTCATCAGAGTCAACTTCGCGTACGTAGATGGTCTTTGATGCATCCTGCCTGACATAACCGGAAAGAATCGTTTTGACATCTGAATCGAGGTCCCTGTCCCAGATGCCCCTTGGGGAAACCACTGTTACCCACAAGTAATCCGTCCTGTATTCTGGCGTTAGTCCGACTGTCGCCGGAATTCTGAATATGCCCAGCGCGCTGACGAGATAGTCCCTGAGGTGCTTCTTGTCGATGATCTCTTTTAGAATGTTTTCGTTTGTGAGCGATGCTTCATCCTCCATAAGAATTCTCTGCATTATCTTCATCTGCTCGGTTTCAGTGAGCTCTGCAACTTTGTCATAGTAGCCCCTGTCCCTCATTACTTCGTTCATTCTTTCGTAGTAGAGATTGCTGAGGTTGGTGATCTCGCCTATGGCCTTCCTTAGCTCAGAATTAACATCGAACTTCTTCTCTATCGCCATGTAGTCGTTGAGTTTGCCTTGAACCCTATCGAGTTCTGCTCGCACCGCATCGACATCAGCAGAGATTAGCCTATTTTCATGCTCGAGATCCCGCGACTTGTCCTCGAGAAACTTCTTCTTCCCTCCTGCTATGAAACCAATGCGAATCTTACTGAGATCTTTGTCAATTCTATCCTTCTCGCCTTCTCTGCTTTTCTTCTTCATCTCGAGCGTCTCGAGGCTTGCCCTTATGCGCTCAGTACTCTCAGCGAGAACTCTCTTCATCACCCTGCAGTCGCTCAGCCTAGAATCTACGGTCTTGATCTCTGATGCGATGGGACTGAACAGAGAGGAAAGTAGAGCGAAAAGCACGACGAGCTCGGGATTAATTATTTTCTGAACCCTGTTAAGCATCCCCTGATGCGCATCTGTCTTCCCGGCTTTAGCAAGAAGTTTCGCAAGCTTATCGGCAAGGGCGCTTGTCTCAAGGAAAATTCGCAATCCCGTTATGTATCCATCCAACAACTCAGTGAATTCGATAGTGTCACTCAATAGTTGCGCTTGTCTTGGTGTAATCTGCTGAGCACTTGGTATGCTGCTTCTCAAATCCTCAGCTAGATCCCTTGCAGAGGCTTGGAACTTCTGATATGTCTTTGATACGTAGGAAGCCATTTCAACATTCTCGCCGACGAGTTTCCTTATCCTCGCATCGATAGTTCCTTCGGGTGCATCCATGCCTATTGCAAGAACCGATTTAGCAAGATCATTGATCTGCGCCCTTATCGATTCTTCGACACCTCGCAAGTGCATGGTCATGTCAGATTCTATGGATTTGCCTTCGGCTATGAAGTTCGCAACGTCTTTATCGAAAGTCTTCTCGTCGTATGTATTCTTCTCAATCAGAACCTGCTTATAGACGCCCTTTAGCTCCTCAAAGTCCGCTTTGAGTATCCCGTGTATACCTCCCCTGCCTTCCTTTATCTCTCCCCAAATCTCCTTCTTCTCTTTGCGAAGGTCTCTAATTCTATCCAGTTTCCTGAGGTATATCTTTGTCAGTTCAATGAACTCTGCTACTGGGTAAGAAACCTTGAGCGTGGATATTATATGAACCCAGTTTCCTCCAAGATCTACGTTAGAGCCTATGTTGTTGAAGAGATCGGCAAGGTCAAAGTTCAGTGATTTCATCAAAATATCGACTATGGCATCGTCAATCAGCCTTCTGGCATCTACAACGCTCCCGGTTCTGCTGTAAGCAGGGCCCAGCGGCATCATGATCAAAGCAGTGAAAGGATTTTCGTAGGTTTCGCCGTAGTTCTGCGTCACGAAGGTATTCTTGGCTCTATCAACCAGAAGCTCGTGCTCCAATAGCGAAGCGTACGAAGCAGAACCTTTGGCTGGGGGATCGTCGCCAGCGCAAGGGAGAATTGTTAAACCTATGATCGGAACACCGCTACCGACCTTCTTCCTCAAGTGCCTTGCAAAATCCGGAGTAAGTCCGCTTCCAGTTCCTCCACCAATCCCATAGATTAGAAAGATCACGGGTTGAACTGTAGAGGAGAAGACATGCTCTTTAAACGAATCCATGTAGGTTTCAATGAGCTTTAGATGGTAGAAGTTCAGCCCATAGATGGCTTTTGAAAGTGCCCTCCTTCTGCCTACGCCTCCAGCAAGAGGAGGTATCTCCATGGAAGAGGAAAGCCAAGGCGTATAGTCTTTGGGTATCCTTGCCCCATCTCTCTCCAAGTATTCTGGATATCTTGAAATGAAGTCGAACATCGCTTCAGGAGTTGGAAACTTCACGGTCTTTGCGATAAGATCGATTTTGTCGGCAGGAATATTCTGAGTCTTCAGATCTTCCTTGAGTTCTTTGTATGCAGCTTCAAGGCTTCGTATATCGTGATCCGCAACATCTAATGCTAGTAAAGATATTCTGATTCCTTCTTTCTTCAGTAGCGGTATCAGGCCGCGCCTGTTTCTTATGAACGCTTCAATTGTGTTAACGCCCGTACCTCCAAGTCCCACTAACTGAATCGAGCTGAGATAGTTTCTTGATCTGCTAGCCAAATCTTACTACCTTCTCGCCAGATCCTCGAGCTCCTTCTTAATGCTTTCAATTTCGGAGGCTAGACCTTTGTCTATCCTTGTTGCCTTCACGAGAAGAACATCAAGTTTCTTTGCTTTGTCATCAGCCTGCCTTGCAATGAAGGACTTGTTTGAGTTTGCCCTGACGAACATTACTGCAAAGAGCGCTGCAACTACTCCCAAAGCAGCTGCAATGTACAGGAATGTCGTCTCGACTCCGGGAGGAGTAGGAAGACCTGTTGAGGGTATTATTCCAAGAAGCTCCGTTGCTTCCTCAACATACCCTGCTTGAGCTAGTGATTGTGCTCTTTCTATGACGCTTTGTGAGAGGGTTAGATACTGCTGAAGGGTTTGGCTGCTTGATAGCACAGTCTGCTTGCTCTTGAGAGTGTTTTCATACTGTATGAGCGTTTGATCAGTTACATTGACAATCTTTTGATCCAAAATACCCATCGTAGATTGCAACGCTACTATAAGGACGGGAATCTTGACAGGGAAGTGTACGATTTTATCATTTTTCAATTTCTCCATTGTCACATTCGCAGGTATTTTGCCGGTGACTGTAAGCCTAGCGGTTCCTTGAACTGCTCTGAATGAAATGCTCGAGCCTCCTGGCTGCCAAGTACTTGTATCAATGCCAGGGTAATTGTTCTCCAGCGACCAGAATCTGTCACCTACCTTGTCGAATTTTGTACTCAGCAACATCTGGTCACTCAGAGTTGCACCTATTGTGACTGCGAAAGTGATTGAATAAGATCCTCCTGCCACCAAAGGCTGGCCCGTTACATCGTTCCCATTAGGATCTTTGACCTTGTATTCAGAAATTATCGCTGGGGTTGGTGCCTGAGAAAAAGAGTGTGGAACAGCTAAGGCGAAAAGTAGTATTGAGGTTAAGGCTAAGCATGTAAATCTCCGCGCTCTGGCGCTTCCAAAGTTCATGAAATCTAATCCACGGCTCTTAAAATATATACTTTCGTAATGAAATAAACATAACAAACTTGTGAATACTTGATTGCTTATTGAAAGGGCGCATAAAGTACACTTCTTAAGCAGGCACTTGCAATATTGTGCTAATGGGGTCTAGCAGGACGCGCTACATTCTGGCCCTTTTGGCCATGATAGCAATAGTAGCAGCCATTTTGTATGCGCCCAATCTGCCAACAACTCTTCTTACGCTCACCAACCAACCGGCTTCTCAACCTCAGAATCAAACTTTGCCCAATGTGATACCTCACATCCCTGAGATTTCACAACCAGCAAGTTCGGTGAAGATGGAGATATCAGATTTCAAAAGCACCTTCAAGCCTGCAAAGACTTCGATAAAGATCGGCATAGTTACAACCAATCTGAATTCAGACTTGACATCAAAGTATATTGTAAGCGCTCTAAATCAATGGGCCGCTGAAGTTAATGGAAATGGAGGCATATTTCTCAAGAGCGAGCAGAAGAAAATCCCCGTCCAAATAATCACAAAGGACGATCAGGGTTCGCCAGTTCTGGCGAAAAACTTCCACGAGGCCTTGGCACTTCAGGACAAGGCTGATGCGGTTATAGTCGTTGGAACTCCATCATCTGCAGCAACTGCTATACGAGTGCTTGAGGACAATGAGGTATTCCATATAGTGATAGTAGATGTTGACAAGACCGTGTTATCACTCTCAAACAATTATACAGTTTTTCTTGGTGTGGGAACTCAGGATAACATAGGCAGCGACTTTGGGAAACTTGCTAAGAATTTAGGTGTCAAATCCATAGCTATGGTAAGAGCGTTAGACGACAATAGCGGAAATATGTCTCTCACTTTCAAGAAGTCCATAGAATCTGAACAGATTCCTATAGTGATGGATGACAGAATTTCGCAGGAGAGGCTGTTCTTTGAAGACATTGTGTTGAAGATCGTTAGGTTAAAGCCTGATGCACTCGTCGTAGTTGCGACGCCCGCTGTTGAGACTAGGTTTCTAGCTGCCGTGCGGGATATAGGAGTTTCTCCCCCGTTTATCTTCACTGGTCTGGCGGGTCAATCGCCCGGGAGGCTGACTGCTACTCTGGGAAGAGATGTTGATGGCCTAGTTGGCTACGCTTCTTGGGTTCCAAGCCCGGAATTTGTAAGGAGAAATATCAATCTAGGACCTGACAACAATGTTTTGATTAGAGTAGCCGCAACAAATGGCATGTCGCCTCAAGCAGGGTATGCTTACGTAGCCGCGAAGATTATTGAAAAGATCATGGAAGATTCTGGAAGTGTTAATGCAAAGGAGATGAGAAGCGCCGCTTTGAAGCTGAACGGAGCAAATACGGCACTGGGTCCATTCTTTATCGGAAAGGAGGGCCTGCAATACGGTAATACTCAGGTTGTCGCTCAGATTAGAATGGCCAGAGACGGAACCGTTTCATATGCAATTGTTTGGCCGACAGAGTATCGCAGTGCTAACGTAATGTACCCATTCCCGGGCTGGGCAAGCAGACGCTAATCTATTTGTGATCCGATTTTTCTGTACTTGCCAGCGTAGAACAGCAAAGGGTCTGCCTCCCGGAATGCAAGTTTCTGAACGGCCCCTACAAAGATGTCGTGATCTCCTCCATCGTATATCTCTACAACTTTGCAGTCCAAGTAAGCAATTGAATCCTCTATTATTGGAGCTCCAGTAACTTCTCTTTTCACCTTCAGATTGCGGAATCTGATGTCTTTCAATTCGTGCCTTGAGAAATTTACTGACTGCTCTTTCTGCTTCTCGCTGAGAATGTTTATGGCAAAGATCCTGCTCTTCTTCATGATCCAGTAGGATTCTGCTTTCTTGTCTATGCATACCAAAACGAGTGGAGGGTCAAGAGATACAGAGGTAAATGCGTTGACCGTTAGGCCATGATCAGCATTTTCATGGCTAGTCGTAACCACCGTAACTCCTGTCGCAAAATGCCCTAATGACTTACGGAATTCCAGAGGGTCTATTCCCATTTCTATCATCAACACGATCGAGATTCGGTGT
The DNA here is from genome assembly GCA_016180375.1 of Nitrososphaerota archaeon. Lineage (GTDB taxonomy): Archaea > Thermoproteota > Nitrososphaeria > Nitrososphaerales > UBA57 > JACPBJ01. The sequence continues at coordinate 13,418 of JACPBJ010000145.1, forward strand.
TTAAGGGTTATCTTCCAGTATGAATGTATGGGAATTCGCTGAATTTCCTGCTTAATTCGGC
>JACPBJ010000099.1 GCA_016180375.1 Nitrososphaerota archaeon
TCATAAACCGATCAATAATCCCTGCCCTAAAGAATCTCGGATACAACGATCTTGAGATGAGAGATGTTATCACTTACGTAATGGGTCGCAACGCATTCAGGGGGGCACCGTACATCAATGACATAACGCTGGTACAGAAAGGGTTCACGCCTCAAGATCTGGCAAAGCTGGAAGGTGTGCTTCCTACAGTATTTGCATTGAAGAACGTCTTCTCTGTTCACTATCTTGGCAAGGAAATGCTGGAGAGGCTGGGCTTCGACTCATCTCACTATAATGATCCGAAATTTGACCTGCTGAAGAGGCTGGGCTTCTCTGACGAAGAAATTAGCGCAGCTGACGAATATATCTGCGGAACTCTAACGCTGGAGGGAGCGCCACATCTAAAACAGGAACACTATGTCGTGTTTGACTGCGCCAATAAGTGCGGGAAGACAGGAAAACGCTTCATCGCTTGGAGCGGGCATCTTAAGATGATGGCTGCTGCACAGCCATTCCTCTCTGGAAGCATCAGCAAGACAATCAATATGCCGAATGAGGCTACGCTTGAAGATGTTGAAGATGCTTACATGGAGGCCTGGAAGCTGATGCTGAAGAGCATAGCAATTTATCGCGATGGCAGCAAAGCCTCGCAACCACTCTCGGCAAAAGCTGCAGTTCAGGAACTTCCAAAACCTGTCAGAAAGAGGCTGCCAGACGAAAGAAGGAGCCTTACTCACAAATTCAAGGTCGGCGATCAAGAGGGCTACATAACGGTAGGATTATACGAAGATGGAACGCCGGGCGAAATATTCATCAAGATTGCGAAGGAAGGTTCAGTATTGGCAGGGCTGATGGACTCTCTGTCCATTGCTGTATCAATCGGCCTGCAGTATGGAGTACCTCTGAAAGTCTTCGTCGACAAGTTCTCACACACCAGATTCGAGCCCTCCGGCTGGACTGACCATCCGCAGATACGGTATGCAAAGTCCATAGTGGACTACGTATTCAGGTGGCTTGCATTAAAGTTTCTGACCAAGGAGGAGCAGGCTGCGATAGGGTTCAACGAAGCAAAGCTGGATACCTACGTGCTTGACGAGCCGCCAAAAGCACCGGCAAAGGTGGAGAAGCAGGCTAAGATGAGCATCGATGTTGTATCTGACGCTCCTCCGTGCACGCAATGCGGCTCCCTGATGATCAGAAGCGGAACGTGCTATCTCTGCACTAACTGCGGTGCTACAAGCGGCTGCGCCTAGAGGAAGTCCTTCTCCAGCATCAAGCCGAGAAGGGCCTCCCTCACAATTTTTCCATAATAAGTCTGCCTGAAGTATTTCGCATGCTTCGTAGAATCTACTTCTGAGTGTATTTCATCGATGCGCGGTAATGGGTGCATGATTATCATGTCCTCCTTTGCCTTCTTTAGAAGTTCATTATCGATAACATAGGAGCCTCTTACCTTCTCGTATTCCTGAGGGTCAGGGAACCTCTCCTTCTGTATTCTTGTGACGTAGAGCACATCCAACTTGTCCATTATGTCGCCCAAATTTTCATGCTCACTGATGCTGACCTTTGACTTCACAGCATAGAGAGCCTCTTCTCTGATTTTCAGCTGAGGAGGCGAGACCAGATGCAGATTAGGCGAGAATTGCGCAAGTGCGTACAGCAGAGAATAAACTGTTCTGCCATACTTTAGATCGCCGACAATTGCAATGTTCAAGCTGTCTATGCTGCCCTTCTCCTTTATGATGGTGTAAAGGTCTAGCATTGCTTGCGTTGGATGCTCTTCGGTGCCGCTGCCCGCATTGATCACTGGTTTTGTCGATACCTCGGAAGCGAATTTTGCAGCTCCTTCGTTTGGATGCCTTAAGACAAGCACATCAGCATAACATTCCATCGTTTTGATGGTATCTGCAAGGTTCTCTCCTTTCTCTGCTGAGGAGGAACTTGCCTGATCGAATCCTATGTAGCTGCCCCCCAGAGCGATCATAGCAGCCTCAAAGCTGACTCTGGTTCTGGTGCTTGCCTCGAAGAAGAGCAGAGCGAGAATCTTCCCGTCAAGAAGATGCCTATGCTTCTCTGCTGTTATATCATTGAGTTTATCGACAGTTGCGAAAAGATATTCAAAATCAGATCGGCCAAAGTCTTTCACGGATACGATGTCTTTCCCATAGAAGGGGTTGGCCAATCTTGCTCAGGTGCTCCATCTTCTTATCTTATTAAGCTTCGCAGTTTAGCCGACATAAGGATAAATTATTCAATAAATCAGCCATACTCGGATGGGGACTCCCGAAAAATATCGTAGCGAGAGAGATTTCGTTGCAAGTTCACTACTTCCAAGCTTCAAGAAAGCTGCTAAGAAGCTTGGCATGTCAGAACTTCTGGAGTTCCATGTTGACGAGCGTGTAGATGGAGGAATTGCAGATTTAACAGCTGAAAGGGCAGGAAGAAGGCTCTTCCTTGTTGAAGCCAAGTTCAAGAGAAAAGTTGGTAAAATAGAAAGAGACATTGAACCAAGAGACCCAGACGTTATCGGCCAAGCCGTTAACTATGCTACGAATGGAGGCTTCCCCTATGCAACCTGCAATTCGAAAAGATTAGTGCTGTACTATAGAGCTCCTGATAAGAAGCCTATAGAAAGCGAAGTCGTTTCCTTTGAGTATTCGGTTAAGTCCGACTGGGCTTCCGAAGTTCTGAAGATCGTTCTTGGGCAGGTTCCTCTCAGGCTAAAGTTTCTTGACGATGCTCTGGTCGATATGCTACACGA
>JACPBJ010000100.1 GCA_016180375.1 Nitrososphaerota archaeon
TGTAACATTAAGAATCCTCTCATAGAAGTAATCAGTAGCGTGAATCTTTAGCATCTTGGTGATTCCAAGTGCTGACTTGGGCCAATACTCTATTTTGCCCCTGAATACTTTCGTAGTTGGAGGGTTATTCGTATCTACATAGACTTCTACAGTTCCACCTACAGGATATTTGCTTTCAAATGCCCCAGCTCTATCATCCACAAGGAGCTCAAAAGTTGATGCCTCCCTGTGCTTTAGATTCAGTCTCCAGCCTCGATTCTCAGAGCCTACGGTAGTTTTAACTTGATTCAAATCAGCGATATCGACTTTTCCATATAGAGGCAATTATTTACACCAAATTTTTATGGAGGAATCACAAATGGATTGAATCAATGAAGGCAAAATTCGCGTTATTGGCCCTGATCCCTCTTATCGTAGTAATTGGAATCATATTAGCTCCAACCCCGAATCAGTCTCCGCAGACCGCTCCGCAGGTCGTCCCACAAGAACCAAAACCAGAAGCTCCCAAACCCGAACCTCAACAGCCACAGGTAGTCGTACCTATGGACTTGAACTGTAGGGGAACCGCTCGCTGTTTCTTAGGGGAAGTAAAGAAAATTGTAGATGGGGATACTTTGGACATCGGCGAAGTCAGAGTAAGGCTAACCTTAGTAAATACCCCCGAAAGAGGGGAACAAGGATACAGAGAAGCTACCGATTTCACGGCTAAATTATGTCCTGTAGGTTCGAAAGTCGTAGTCGATGAGGACGATAGGCAAAAAGAAGGAAGCTTTGATAGAATCGTCGCCCTTGTTTATTGTAGTACTAAGAATCTTAACGCCGAACTCTTGGCCAACGGACACGCAAAGATCCTTAGTGAGTTCTGTTCCAAAAGCGAGTTTGCTGATGAGGCATGGGCTAAATCCAACGGTTGCTAAAACCTGAACCTTCCCATTCTTGTGATAGTCATTCTATGATCTTGGGACTTCGCCAGAGAATCCATTGCTGAGCCGTCTATACTAATGTGAACTTCTGCAATTCCGGATACATTGTTCTGTATAGGAACAACCTGAGCTCCTTTGGGCAAGAATACTAATTCTTCTCCTCTTTCTCCAACTCTAACTAGGCCTGGGCTTAATACTGTTCCTCCATGCTGGGCTCCGGGTATGCCTAGTGATTTGCCGACCTGAGCACCAATGTTGCTAATGGTATTGATTGCTCCTTGAACGTTTCTTATCGCATTTGCTATCGCATTAACAATTGGTTCTATGAACCTCCACGCCCCAGCTACAGCATTACTTACAAATTGCCATACGGAACCCCAGAACTGAGCGAATCTTTGAACTTCACCAGATAACCATTGAAAGATACCGCTCAACCATTGGAATCCGTTTTGTAAGAACTCCAATGCCCTTTGAGTATGTCCTTGAATATCTCCCCAATTTTGAGACCATGCAAGAGCGAATAGGCCTACGGCTACAGTAATAGCGATTAGAGCAATTCCAACAGGGCCCATGGCAACGTTCATACCCATAAATGCAGCTTTCATAGATCCCAAGGCGGGGCCTAATTTACCAACCATCCCTCCAGAAAGCCCGGGTATCATTTTATTGACGGAATCAAACATTGTTATCAATGCTGGACCCGTTCCAATAGCCATCTGTAGCATTGCTTGATTTACGTTACCTTGGGCTTGTTCTAATCTCTCTGCAGCAATCCTAACGTTTTCCTGTTTTAGTGCAAGTTCCTCTGCAGTAATGTTCTCATTCTGCATTGCCTTCTGCAGTTGTAGTGTGGCAGCTTGAAGTCCTCTTTGGGCTACATCGGCACGTAGTGAAGTTTTATCGATTCTATCATAAGATTGGAATAATGCGAACCCAGCAGTTGCAGCTCCAGCAGCTCCAGTTGCAAAACCCCTTAACGACTGTGTTGATTTATCAACCGCTTCGCTAGCCGCTCCTGCAGCTCCTTTGATCTTCCCCGAAGCTTGATCTTCTGCGGTTAAAATGAGCTTGGCTTCAGTGTTTAGTGACATTTATTTCCAACCCATTCCTCTTAATGTGGATGCAATGCGTTTGTTCCATCCCTGCCTTATGTAATCTACAGCTCTCTGTAGACCAGGTCTCAAATACGCTTGGGCTCTCATTCTTCTAGTTCCAAATTCGACAAATCTAGCATATGGAGTATCAGCACTTAGTACAGTTCTCAAACCGAATTCTTGTCTCAATCTTAAACTTCCTCTTAATCTGCCAGTTTTAACGGGAACAACGGCAGAAGAATGTTGAAGCCCTACATGCCCTCCCTCCGATAAGATCCCCTTTGCCTCTTTTTGGAGTTCTTCGGGGAGTCTTTTCACCATCTCCCCATACTCCTTCAAGCCTTTCCATTCAGATCTTAAGGCTGCGGGCATCAAAAATCCTCTGTAATATTCTCTGATAAGCTGGGCTGATGTGTGCCAGATTCTCTATCTCTGCTTCTTTTGCCCTTTTCCCAGTGGTTAGAATCCCTAGAGCTATAGCATCAAACATTAGGTCTTGGGGATCTTCATGGATTAACTTGTGAGGAGGTATCTGTAGGGCTAGGCTCAGTTCCCTGACCAAACTTTCTGATTTGCTCTGCACGAAAAAGGATTGACTCGGTTCCTACCTTACCCCAAGTTTCGTGAATGTATCTAGTTAATTCCACCATTGCCAAGTCCCAATCCTCTTCAGGCACGTTGGGGAAGAAAGTAATTTGGAGAAGTTTCTTTGTCTTCTCCCT
>JACPBJ010000101.1 GCA_016180375.1 Nitrososphaerota archaeon
AATACTATAAGCTATATCAGGCTTGGGGCGTTACTAATTTTAAGCATCATTCTAGGCTCTTTAGCTACGAGGGTTTTGGAATTTGGGTTACTCGGAATTCCGATATTCGTTCTTGTGAACTCCGGCCTAATAGCTATCGAAGGATTGATAGTTTACATTCAAGATCTAAGGCTTCATCTTTACGAATGGCTGTCAAAGTTCTATTTTGGTTTGGGTATCCCTTTTTCACCCCTAGCTTCGAAGGGAGGAATTTCCGAGATAAGATGGCCGCCCTAAATGGCGTTAGACCTTTTCAACGTGTATCGTTCTGTAAGTTCTGCGGTGAGCTTATCCGTCATTCTAATCAGCTCTTCGGTATCCCTTGCTACGAAATCAGAATAACCTCTTGCAACATATGGAATGAGAGCCAATTCCCTACCCTCGTCGGACAGTCTGACGAGCTGCTCGATGTACGGGAATGAAAGGTTGATGATGATTGTATTGCCTGAAGTTCTCTGGACAGGCGGCTCTTTGGGACTGAGCTTGTGGCACTCAATGTTAAGGCCGTATGCGATCCTCTTCGGTAGCCTCTTCTTAATGCGAGGCTCCAAGTTCTTGAACCTGACTCTGATTCTCCTCCCTACTGGTTCAGCACTTCTTTTTACCACCTGCAGCCTCTTCCCAGAAAGCTCCCTGCGCTTTACTTCAACATAGTCGCGAAAGTCGTTCTTGGCTAGATTAGCCTTGGAGTTTGGAACCAAGTCTAGCTCCTTAACCGCGTCAAGGAGTATCTTCCCCAATCTCCTGAGGCTTTTCAATAGGCGTTTGCCAGCCAACTCTGGCGATGAAGGGATTGATCTCAGGAATCTTTGGAGCTCTCTCTCGAACCGTACAAACGCTTCATCTCTTATGAAGTCACTCCTATCGGTCTTGACCTGCAGAAAATCCGTATAAATGTAGCCTGTAAGATGTGGCCTCTGTTCTAGCCTCACGCTCTTCACAAGGACGGGGTTATAGTGTACAACGGCTTCTCTCTCCTGAGATGTGTCAGGGTCTATAAGATAGAAGCGCATCATTCCGTCTCTAACCTTCACATTTCTCGAATACACCGTGCCCTTCGGAAGGGCTTTTGGCCTGACTTCTCTGCCGTTTACAAAAATCCTGAAGGTCTTTCTCAACAGAAGCCTGAAAGCAAGCGATAGATACTCTCTAAGCTCTTCCTCCGCATAGTTTCTTCTCAGCCCGGTAATCTTAATGGCCGCCCCTCGCCCTAACCCTTTCGTGTTATCGATGGGTACACAGGCTACTGCCATCTCCCTCAGGATTGTTTCTTCATCAAATGTAATCCTGTAGGCGTCTCCATGGCTATTTTTCGTTAGGATCTCTGCCTTGGAACCCAAAATGAAGGCGCTCAGGCTTCCGAGCCCTTTCTGTCCAACCAATCTTCTCTTCAGAGTCTTGGAGTGCTTCTGATGGCGCTTGCTTGGATCTCCCTTTGTAACGAACTGCTGAGGATCCTCGATGCCGTTGCCATCGTCTTGGAAGGTTATGCTGGCAGGCTTCAGGAAAATCTTCACATGTCTCGCGTCTTCGTCCCAAGAGTTAGAAACTAACTCTCTCACAGGAGCGAAGCGATCAGAATAGAGTCTAATGGAGAGCTCTCTTATCAGCTCTGGGTGAAATTGAATAGGCAACAGACTAGGCTGCTGTGCTTTGGCTACCTGCACTTTTCTCTGGCTTTTACTGGAATGCTCTAAGAGATAAACAATGTCCTTACGAAGTGTTGGGTTCTAAAGTCAACTTAGCCCGTCTTAGCACCACGGCGCCATAAGAGGAAAGCATCTGCACGAATGAGAGGAAGACGGCTATCGCAAAATAACTGACCTCTCCAACAGTTGCAGGCATCTGCTCGACGGCTGCCATGAAGTCTGGATCACCAGCTATTCGAATAGTAAAAAGGAGACCTAGAACCAAGCCAGCGGTCAAACCTATTCCACTTCTCCTGAAGTAAAACGGAATCGCAATCAAGGCAAGTATTGCAAAAACCCAATCAGCAATTACCGCTTCTTGAGGCGTGTAAACATCTGAAAGGTCTCCATAGACGAGCAGGAAAGCGTTAGCAAGAAGGGCAATCACGCCAGCTCTTATTGAATTCATGTATATTCTATGGACTACCGCGCTCAAGCATTATCCCCTCTTGGAAAGCTCCAAGCTTGGACAGGGCACACCTCTACGCATCTGCCGCATCCGGTGCACTTCTCAGGGTGAGCGAGAACAGCATGTATGTGCCGAAACCTCCAAAACGTGACACCGCGAATTTCTATTACAGAGGTGGGGCAGGCAGTTACACAATCTCCCAAGGCTTTGCACTTGCCTTCATGGAGCTCCGGCAATCTTGTTTCTGGTCGGGTAATCGTCAAATCTAAGCGATCATAGTAGAGATTCTTTAAAGGTATTTTGTTACTGGTGTGAGTAACATTTATCCATTTGATAACTCTTCCCTGTGCCGTCTTGAGCCAAGTAGATGAACGGCTTCTAGAGTTGTTGCAGAAACTTGGAATGCGGGAGTACGATGCGAGGGTCTACATAACTTTGGTTCGGAGCGGCAAGATTACCGCCTCTGACATTTACAGCATGACAGGCATACCTAGGAACAGGATTTACGATACGCTCGAAGACCTTCAGAGGAGAGGCTTCGTGGAGGTGCGCCATGGTCGCCCAATGATGTATCAGGCTGTGCCCCCTGAAAGCGCTGTC
>JACPBJ010000102.1 GCA_016180375.1 Nitrososphaerota archaeon
GATGAATATCGGGAATGAGATTTGTGCAACTAGCGAAATTGGAATTTGTATCCCAAGTAGCCCTCTGAACAGAGGCGTTGGCGATGGACTTGTAAATACATCTTGAGATCGAAACTGCACGCCGATGAGTGCAAGAAAGAAGGCTATGCTGGAGGAGTAAAGCAGAAGCGTAGGAAGATGACCTAGAAGGGCTTCTATTCTGTTTCTTGATCTGATCTGGTTGATGATTGCTATTGCATACGCTGTAGCAATATGAAAGGTTCCTATCACGGCAGCCATTTCAAACAGAAACAGCAAAGATTCAGTGCTTGTTGGATTTTCCAGAGCGCTCCGCAATGGAACTATCAATTGGAATGGTATCGAAATTCTTAACCCGAATGCTTCTCCGGTAAAGAGCCCCATGACAAAAGACGAAGAGCCAAGTATTGCCAGCATCCTGCCCCAATTGCCGTACTTTTGCATCTTGGACGCCATGAAAAGTCCAACAGCAAGCAGAACCAACCCCCGACCAAGATCAGCCAGCATTATGCCGAAGAACAGAGGAAATACCAAGGCAATTATTGGAGTTGGGTCGATTTCGTTATACCTTGGCAGTCCCTGCACCAGTGTTATGTTCTCAAACAGTGATATTATCTTCGGATTAGGCTGTAACATATCAGAGGGGACGAAGCCCTCTATCACTATCGTTCTCTTCATGCCAGGGAAGACCCTAATTCTGCGGACATTGTTAAAGGATAATTGTGCTACATCGCGAAGTGCAAATAACCTCATGTAAATCTCAGCCTTGCGTTCCTCGCCGAGTTCTTGCGTCTGTAATTCTTGCTTCAGTTCCAGCATTTCGTAGATAAGCGCATCAGCCAGACTGGGAAGATCTCTTGCTTGAAATGTTTGATGCGCGTTTTCGATGCTTAGATGCTGTTCTGCCAGCAGTTCGTTCGCCTCGGAATAAACAAGGTGAATCCTCGAAACTAGAAGCAAGAGATGAGGGTCTTCCACAAGACCCTCTCTGTCCGACGGATGGAAAAAAGAAAACTCACATAGTTTAGCAAGCAGAGCTCCAGAATCACTCTTCGGAGATGCAAGCACAACTCGGCAGAGTTTCGCTATGGCCATGCCCGGCGCTTCATTTGCCTATCTGACGATTAGTACTGGGCAATTGGCATATTCTACGAGTCCGCTTGCCACGCTACCCATCAGCAGTCTTTGAGACGGAGTCCTGCCTCTAGTCCCTGTAACTATAAGATCAACATTATTGGTTTCGGCATATGCAAGTATAGCTTCAATTACGGAAGATGCATCGACAATTATCTCGCTGCTTATTCCGACATTATGCGTCTTGGCAGTTCTTTCAACGCTGGGCAGCCATCTTTTTGCCGTTCGCCTCGCTTCTTCGTAATACGCAGCTGCATCGCCAGTAAATTCGAATGGAGGTCTTGGGACAACGTGCAGCGCTACGAGTTCGGCTCCTTCATTCTTAGCCAGCCTTGCGGCAATATCGACGGCCCTCAGAGACACCTGAGAGCCATCAACAGCAACCAAGATGCGCTTGAAAAATGACATGCAATATGCATACTGATTCAGAGGTTAAATGCCTATAGTTTGATAACTAATCATATGAAAATTAGCCATAGGCTGAGCACGACTATGTTAGCCAGTGTTACAATGGAGCCTATCTTCAAGTATTCGTAAAAGCTGAAAGAATGGCCTTTCTCTTCTGCAACTTCGAGTATTATTATTGTGCTGGCAGCACCAAGTATTGTCAGATTTCCTGCAAGGGTAGAAGCTCCAGCCAGAGCAACCCATGCCTCCACATCCATCGAGCTGAAGCCCAGGCCCTTCATCAGGTTGATGTAGACTGCAACAAAAGGAACGTTGCTCATGACTTGGCTCAGTACAACGCTAACACCAATTATGTTCAGTATTGTCAAGGGAGAGTTTACATGAGTAAGAGGAGGAAGAAAGGAAGCAAATAGATGTATCAAGCCTGCATTCCAGACGCTCTGCATTACGATGAACATCGAAATGAAGAAGATGATAATGCTCCAGTTGATGCCTTTGATGATTTCTCTCCTCCTAGGGCTTATGGCATAAAGTATTGCGGAGCCAAGCATCGCTATGGTGCCAAAATTCAGATCCGTTTCAAAGCCCAGAACTCTTGAAATGCTCAGAGCAAAAAATCCTGCAATCGTTAAGAGCGTGACAGCACCAGAACTCTTTGCAAGGCTCACATCTGTAATTGCTTCCACAAGTGAGAGATGCTCGGGTACCGATGAACCTCTAATCTCCTTCCTGTAGTAGAGCTTTAGAATAAAATAAGTCGCGAAGTAATTGATGATGGTAGGGACAGTAAGAAGCCTTAGAAAGTCGAAGAATTGGAACCTAATCCCACTTGACAATGCAATTAACAAGTTTTGAGGGTTTCCCATGGGGGTCATAGTGCTACCTATGCTCACGGCGAAGGCAAGAGTTATCAAAAATGGCGCGGGTCTGACCTTCATAGCTCTTGCAAGCCCAATAACAATGGGAGTCGCTGCAACTGCAATCGTATCGTTCATCAGGAATGCTGACATTGTTCCAAGCGCTACCAGAATGAAGAGAAGCACTCTCTGAGGCGAACCTGCAAATGTTAGAATCCTGACAGTAAAGTACCTGAGCAGCCCTGAGGCTTCCAGTCCTGAGACTACGGAAAACATCCCTATCAGAAAGAAAATCACGTCAAGATTTACCGCTGAGTATGCATCTTTCAACGAAATTCCATTGAGGAAGATTACGGCTACAGCCCCAGCAAACATTATCACCCAGACTGGCAGATTCACCCTCCTCAAGTTCCTGAATATTATCAGCCCATAAACGACGAAGAATATTACAGATGCGGGGTTAAGTAATTGATATGGTATCGGGAAATTATCCGCATTGATCTGAAGCATTGAACGATTACATCCCAGAATCTATTTACAGATGCAACTCAACTTAATTCGTACATCCAGGAAGAGCAGCAGAATGCTGAACTGCTAAAAACAAAGCTGGAAAGGCTGTTCCGGGAGAAGGCAGCCCCAGCGCCAATATAGTGTTTATTGGGGAAGCCCTGGGAAGGAAAGAGGCTGAAACGGGAAGGCCTTTTGCGGGCAGGTCAGGAAAATTTTTGAGGGCAGCTATTAAAAATACGGGCTTTGATGAAAAAAGTATAT
>JACPBJ010000146.1:0-13388 GCA_016180375.1 Nitrososphaerota archaeon
CACTCAATTACCCTTCTTCTGATTATGGCTAAAGCATATTGAATTCTGATGATGTCAGCATTGTCTTCAATGTCTGCCGATGTTGCTCCAAGATGTAGTTTGCCTCCTCCAATCTTGGACTGTTCAGCAAAGGTTTTCAGCTCGGCCATAAGATCGTGTCCGATCTCCTTTTCTATTTCATGCGCTCTTTTCAGATCAATGTAATCTTCTGAGGAGTGTTTCTTGATGTCGTTGAGTTCCTCTTTTGTAATTAAGCCAAGATCGTGTTGAGCAGCTGCCAAAGTTGTCCAAATTTTTCTCCATATCGCCCTGTAATGCCTCTCTGAGAAAATCGTCCTCATTTCGGTGCTGCCGTATCTCCATGTAAATGGAGAGAGGTAGGTGTCATGCCCAAACTTTTCTTCTGGCATCTGCGTCTATAGCCCTCTAGAGCTTGTGAAATAAACATTCAAGGTAGATGTTGTAAAATGACCTTAAGGTTTCGTCAAACACTAAATGGCGAGGCATCAACCAGAATCGGGAATTACAATCGCTGACGACAAACAGAAAGATGACTTGGCTTAATCAGAAAAGCAGTAACCACATCAAGAAATCTTAAAACTAGCCGACTTTCAAAGCAACGATGTGGGTCTTATTATCGAAGGAACTATTCAATATGGTGTTTCACCTAGTAAGTTTGCCGCTCCTTTTTATTTACCCGTATTCAAGTCAAAACTTTCTGTTCCGTACCAGCTTTCTTTTATTCCAACCACTTTTATTGACGCGACTATTCTGTCTGTGAAGGTGTTGGGAAGGCAAATCACAGATGCAGAGCAAAATGCGATAACAACGATAGTTGGAAAGCAAATTGAATTCTATTTCAACTTCTCATTTGTCGGCAACTCTGATTTTCTTTACTTTACACAAAAATCTTGGGAGGTGTTGCGAAATGCGGGGCTTTTTACATCGGAGTATTTTATTCAGTTCAAACTGACTAAGGTCAAAAAAGAAGGAAAGCAAGAGGAGGAAATATACCCGTTGCGAGATATGTCATGAGCTCAGACCTAGATGAGGTAAGGCGAAGGCAGAAATTAGCTGATTACTATTACGACAACTATCTGAAACACTTCGGCAACAAGGATTTCTCCAAGGCATCTGAGTTTCTATGGGGGACCATTAATAATTTAGTCTATTGCTTAGGGCTACTCGACGGTCAGAAACTAAGTGAACATGGGAAAGTGGTAGGCTATCTAAAATCCTTAGCAAATGTCAAACAGGATCCTGAGATGATCGACGGTATCCCTGCTGCCGAGTCAATGCATGCCAACTTTTACCACAGTTTTATGACAGAGGATGTTTTTGAACATAATCGATTAAGAGCCGAGAAGCTCACAACAAAGCTCGCTATGATTCTACTTGACCGATTAGATGAGATAATCAAACAGATCTAACCCAATTAATGAATATTTCCGACTACCCAAAATTCAACACTCGATTCCAACATCTATCAACACAACAGCACAAAATCGCTCCTAAAGATTTATTAAAAGTGCGAAGATGCTTCGAGCCGACAATAAAACAGTGAAGCCATTTTGGGTGTTACCAAGCTCTCGAAGGTCTCAGTAATTGTCCCAAGAAGCGAAGTTCCCTTCGTCCTTAGGGAACTCTCCGAGTTTGGAATGTTCCACCCTTCACAACCGCATTCTGAAAAATATGATCCAAAATTAGACGAACTATCTTCCAAGGCTTTCAGAACCTACATCGCTCTAGGAGAAATTGTCAGAGACGCCTCTCTGAAACTGGAGCCGGGCATACTCGACATTCTGGCGAAGGGATACCATATCTCAAAAGAAAAATTCACCGTATCAGACTGGGAAGACCTTGTCAACAGGGTTGAAGCAAATGCCAAGCCGCTCATCGATGAAATAGGAAGAGCGCTAAGCATAGCAAACGAAGCCGAAAAGACATTCTCATCAGACAAAGCGCTGAGGGAAGCTCTGAGGCTAGTTTCAGGATTCTCAATCGATTTCAAGCAGTTTGCAACTCTCAAGAGGGTACGCATAATATTCGCAGTTGTAACAGCCAAGGATCTTAGAGAAGTAAAGAAGAGCCTTCCGGAAGCGATAGTTGTTGATACCCCTCTAACCAAGGCTGAGAGTGCAGTCGTCATTGCAACTCCAAAGTCGAGCGGTGAGTTTGTCGAGAAGGTTCTTAGAAGTTTTGAGGTCGAGCCATTTTCAATACCCACTGATCTGCCACAAAACCCCGCCGAAGCATTCAAGGTTGTCGATGGGAGAGTCTCCGAAACTGAAAAGAAACTTACAGAATCGAAGCAGAGACTGGCAGAAACTGTCAAGAATAATGAGAATAGGATACTTGCGCTTTACGAGATTTCAAAGACTGCTCATTCTGTCCTAGACGAAATGAAGCGCTCAGGAGATTTGAAGAGGATGGCCGTATTGCAGGGCTACATCCCTCACACAAAGGAGCCGCAATTCAAGGAATCATTTGGGAGGTGGATAGCTGTTGCGGAGGAGGTTCATCCTGTTGCAGGGCACGGTCATGGAGGAGAGCATGAACAATCTGATGTTCCAACGTTAATGTCCAATCCGGGATTCACGAACTCGTTTGAGGTCATTACCATGAACCAAGGAGCGCCAAGATACGGCGAAATAGATCCCACAGCCATCATCGGATTAATCTTCCCAATATTCTACGGCATAATGTTCGGCGACCTTGGTCATGGGCTTGTAATGCTGCTCTTTGGGGTTCTGCTGCTGGCGCGCAATGCCCCCAGTCTGAAAAGCTGGGGAAGAATACTCACCCTTGCAGGACTTTCGTCTGCAGTAGTAGGACTGTTAATAGGAGAAGCATTTGGTCTTGAAATCAAAGTATTCATTCCTGCGCTTGGACAGTTAACCTTGGTAGAGCTCGTGGAGAGATTCCATGAAGGACAGCCTCTTGCAATACCAACGATCAATATCGTAGCATTGAAACTCATGCTGAAAATTTCCATACTTCTTGGCATGGCGCATCTCGCAACAGGGCATTTGGTTGGAATAGTGAACGATATCAGGGGCAAAGCCTATGTAGAGCTTATCTCAGAGAGGCTCCCTACCTTTGCAATGTACGTTGGTTTCATCTTTCTGTTCTTCGCGTTCTTGGGAGCAAGGTTCCAAATCTCCGCGCTATTCTCTGATTACTCCAGAGCAACTCCGCTATTCTTCTTCCTTCACGGACCACCTGTTGCGGTATCAGGTACCATTGCAGTAGCCCTGCTTGCGGGGCCTCTAGCCTTGTATGTGATCGCGAAGCCCGCTTTTATTGTAATGGGCAAGTTTCCCAAAGAAAGCGTGGGAATGGCAGCCATGCAGAATCTCATCGAAGGAGTATTTGAGAAGATACCAAGCTTTCTCTCAAACACAGTTAGTTATACTAGGCTCGCTGTCCTGCTCACTGTCCATGCTTCACTTTTGATAGCTCTAAACCTAGCATGGAAGATGCCTTTTGGTTCAGGGATACCTCTCATCATCATCTGCAATATCCTCATAATTGCTTTAGAGGGATTGATAGTATACATCCAAGACCTGAGGTTGCACCTCTACGAATGGTTCACGAAGTTCTATGGAGGCACAGGAATCGTGTTCAGGCGCTTTTCATCCGACACTATAAGATCAGAGGTAGAGTGGAAAGACTAGGCCAAGACTATCTTCTGCATTATGGCCTTTGAACCAAGAGAATGCTCTATTCCAAAAGCTATAGCAGAGATGTTCCTCGCTTCCAGTTCCTTCAACCTTATCAGACTTAGCACAACTCCCTCAGTGAACGATTCCCAGAGGAACGGGTACACGGCCCTCTCGTAGCCCAGCCGTCTGAACGCCTCTTCAAGTGCTGACAGGAATGTCATGTCCCCTTCTGTAGTTTGTGGGATAATGGTTCGGTATGCAGTTGCGCTAAGAAGCTTTACCGCTTCTGGTGCATTAGCAGCCACTATCATCCTATCTAGAACCTTCTGCGAAACGTCGAATGTTGGCTCGACAAGTAGAGCTCTGGTCTGTGGTTGCGGCAGGTCCCATGTTTTTGCCCTCAGGATAGAGAGGACATTGTAAGAGTCGATATCAACGGCAATTATTGGTCTAAGCCTCTTGTTGCTCATAGCATATGCGCTGATCCTGCCCTTCTTGACAAACGCGCTGAGAATTCCTTGATAGAGAGATCTGTCAAGGTATACATCAAATGCATCAAGCTGTTGTGTCTCCTTGTAGGTCTTCACCGCATTTTCAACAGCTTCGAAAAATTCTGTCCCTTTGAGCAGGTTCACAGCTTCGTCCAAATTTTCTGCGGCGAGCGCCCTTACAACGAGGTCTCTTCTACCAACCATCTCTTCGGCATACATGTCCAAGTATCTTTGGATTTCTTCGTAAGACCTTCCAACTGCCTTGCCCTTCAAAACCACCTTGAGGTCCCCAACTACGTACTTCATGAAATAGGCTGAAAGGATTTCAGGCTTCGAGTAGACTTTCAAGAGGTCATGATGCAAACTTGCCACATGCTCTCTTGCAGCGAGATCAATCTTGTACGCGGCATGAGGAGGCTGGATCTTTGAAACTGCATCAGAATATGCCGTTGCTTTGAGTCTGGTAACTAAATCCTCAAGGTCCCTTGCTTCTGTAAGGGGCTCGATTGAAGCCCTAGAAAGAAGAGTACCCTTCAGGGCATATGCTTTAGTTATCGAATATACATTGTCGGAGGTCGGGCTCAATAGCTTCAAAGGCTAATCTCCAAGCACAGCCTTTACTACCGCATCCGCAGCCTTGTCAAAAGATGCATCTATCTTGCTCTGGAGCTTCTTGACTTCGGCTTCGCTCTTTGCCATTATTTCCTTGGCCTTCATCTGCGCTTCCTGAGTGGCTCTATCTAGTTCCTCTTTCATAGCCCCATTCGCTTCAGAAACTATCTGGTTCTTTACCTGCTCAGCCTGCTCTCTTGCTAATGCTACTAGGCTTCTCTTCATCTCCTCCACGCTAGCTTTTATTACGTCGAGCTCCTTCTCCATCTCCGAAAGAGCCGAAATTACCCCTTCCAAATGGGAAGCTTCTTGGTGCGACAACTCTCCACGCGACCTCTTGTCTGAAAATAAAAGTCTTTAGAGCTTATGTAAGTTTCAGAATCGCCTGGGCAAGATCGCCATTCGACTCTTCAAGCGCAACCCTTGCTCTTTCGTTTGAAACTCCTGTCTGCTGAGCAACCAAAAGCACGTCTTCTTCGGTGAACTTCGGCTTTTCCCTAGCAACCTCTTCAACATTTTCTCCAACTACCTGAAACATTCTGGTGCCCTTTGCCTTGACCTCAGACACACTTGCTTCCTTTACGATTATATCCTTGTTCTTTGTCCTGATGATAACTTCCTGAACATCTTCAATGGGCTCGAAATTTATCCCCATTCTTTCGAGCATTCTTTTAGTTTGCCTGTTGTCCATTGGGAAAGCCATGTCACAGGATCAATTCATTACGCGTCCTTAAGTCTTCCTGGACTAAATCAATTTTAGGCGAAGGGCGGCGCAGTCTTCATCTATAGCAATCGTCGCCACTCCTTGCAGCCCAATGGAAAGCGCGTATTTGTAGATGCTGTCTCTGTTTATGTCGGTCTTGACCTTAGAAGTGCCCTTATGGTAGGTAACCCACAGCATCCCACCAGGGTTGAGAACTTTCTTCAACTTGGGCAGCTGCTCTTCCATTTCCTTGTTGTTGGCAACAAAAACCTGAATGATGTCAGCAGGTTCATTGGGTTCTTTTAATACGGTAACATTTCTTGGCAGTTCGCCGAGCTTAGCCACATAATTCTTCGGCGCGTTAACAAAGAGAACCTTGCGGCCTTCCTTGATCATGAGTTTTTGGGCAACTGGCTTTTCTGACATGCTTTTTCCAGCTAATTGCTATGCATTACATTTTTCAATTTTTAACAGAGATACAAGCCAAATTAGGAACCGTCAAGGCTAATCGCAATAATGATCAAAATCGTCGAGAAGCTTCTTGCATCGAGCGAACCATCCATCAGATTCAAGACTTGCGTGAATGTTCTATCCGAGGAATCAGGCTCTGGAAGAATCAGGAAACTGCAAGACGAAATAAAGTCATCATCAAGGGTAAAATTACTTCTCTCTGAGAGGGGGAAGGATGGAAAGATACCCTTTCATCCCTACTGCAAATGGTATGGAGCTCATTGGGTTCTGGCCAGTCTTGCGGACATAGGCTATCCCCCGGGAGACAAGGCGCTAATTCCATTAAGGGAGCAAGTCTACGATTGGCTATTGTCAAAAGAGCATGAAGGATTAGCGGAAAGACATCATCCTTACACGGGGTCGATAAAATACGTCAAAGGTCTACCTAGAATTCATGCATCGATGGAAGGGAATGCTGTCTATTCTATGTTGACGCTGGACATATTAGATGATAGAACCGATAAGCTAGCGGAGCGCCTTGTAAAGACGCAGTGGCCTGATGGAGGCTGGAACTGCGATAAGAATTCCAGAGCGACAAACTCATCGTTCTATGAGAGCTTAATTCCTCTTCGGGCGCTGGCGCTACACGCAAAGGCAAGGAGAAGTTCATCATCTAGAGAAGCAGCTGCACGTGCTGCGGAAATATTCCTTAAGCGAAATTTGTACAAGAGGCAACACGACGAGAAGGTAATGTCAGATGATTTTGTCAAGTTGCACTATCCCTGCTATTGGCATTACGACATTCTCTTTGCATTAAAGGTCATGGCAGAGGGGGGTTTCATCAAAGATAAGCGATGTCAAGTTGCCCTATCTCTGTTAGAGTCGAAACGTCTGCCGGATGGTGGGTTCCCAGCTGAAAGGAAATACTATAGAGTAACAAATGATATGCATGCCGGGCGCTCGTTGGTGGACTGGGGAGTCGCAAATTCAAAACAAATGAACGAGTGGGTAACTGTCGATGCGTTATACGTGTTGAAATCTGCAGAGCGAAAGTTTTAGTCTTTTCCTGCAGTGCGCTAGGCTTATTAAACCTCGGAAGATTTGGTGCTTGGAATTGAAGGTAGTGGCAATAGGCGGGAGGAGTTTCGTTTCTGGTTTCATGCTTGGAGGAGTCGAGGGCATCGAAGTCACAGACTCTAAACAAATGCTGCAGGAGGTCAAGAGATTGATTGCCCTAAAGGAGGTAGGACTTGTATTAGTCAGCGACGACCTCTCAAAAAGCATCAGAAACGAACTTACAGACATCAGGTCGAAGACGCCTGTTCCTCTTGTTTATGAAATACCCGCGCCCGGAAGCAAGCAGGAAAAAGTAGAGTACAGGGAAATAATTAAGAAGGTTCTCAAGGTAGGCTAATTACTGCTCTGCCTTTCACTTATATTCTGCTTCAGCGACAATGAAGAAAGTTCTTTGTGGCTAAGATATAGCAGAGCCATGCCGGTTACAAAAAGCGGGACATGGTATGATGTTATCCTCCAAGCAATAATAGCGGCCCAGAACTCCCCTCCATAGAGAGATGAAGTGAACAGGCCTATGCCTCCCTCCGTCAACCCTGACCCTCCGGGAGTCAGAGGAATCGCGCCTATTGTGTAAGAAACGTACACGGCAAGAATTGAAGCGAAGAGGTCTATCTCAAGCCCTTTTCCGAGCGCGACTATCCAGAAGATCATCCCTGCAAGCACTACCATTACCAGCGTCAGCAGCGACACTTTTACGATAACAATCTTCGAAGATTTTAGAAACGTCTTTGCCGCCTGCGAACTTTGCAGAGCTGCTTTGTCTAAACCTCCAACAAGTGATTCAGCCCTTTTTGCTCCAACGATCTTAGAAAGCATATTGATTAAGAAATTCGGAAGAGCTCTCCTTCCTCTTGAAACCAGCCAAGGAACCGCAACAAAGAATCCTATCCACAATGCCGACAACACAAGGAGAACTAGAGCAGGAAGGTACGCTCCTCTAGCTATAAGGTAAATTGCAGCAATAACTGAAATCAATCCTCCAATAACTACATCAAAGAGAACTTCGAAGTATGCAACAAGTATGGCCTGCCCTACATTCAGCCCCTTCTTGACGAGCCAAGGAATCTTTACTGCCTCGCCTCCAGCATAGGAAGGTATTACAAGATCAGTGAATTCTGAGGCCATCCTCGCAACAGTGCTCCTTCCTAACTTGATGTCGGCACTTCCATTGACCCCTCTTGCTAGTTCGTGAAACCTTACTCCTTGAACAGCGAGCCTAAGAATGCTAACTAGCGAGGCAAGAAGAAATGCAGTTGGTCCTATCGAGATAACGTCAGAAAGAGAGACTCCGAACACTATCGTGAACGCAAAGATAGAAACTACGCTTGCACTAATTCCTGCATAAACTGCAGTCCTCAGTTTCAAAGAATGCTCTTCGCTGATGCAAAGAGAGGCTTATACATAAGGCGTTAACCGATCTTCCTTAGTCCCCGTCGTCTGATAACAAAAACACCGACTGCCCCTGCTACTGCAAGCACTACAATCAACTGCGTATAATCAGTTCTCCATTTTGCAGTTATGACTTTAGGCGAATCCACTAGTACTCTGGAATCGGGGTTGCTTGAATCAAGGTCGCCTGTCCATCCATCAAAGGCCTGCTGTACCAAAACGCCAACAGCGGTTGGAGACAAACCAATTTGAGCAGTTGACCCTGAATCATGCCATCCGTCTCCTATAGCTTGGCCATATCGAGAATTAATTGTCACAAGGTACTGCGTCTTCCAATTTATTGCAGCGATCTTTGGTGAATCCATTCTGATAGTGAGGGAAGTTTCCTTGCCCGCAAATACATGCATGGTACCGTTTCTGCGCTCTAATATTGGACTGCTCACAGACACAGTGGCTATTGAATCCTCATCAAACCAGCCTCCGCTGGAGGTAGCTTGAGGAAAGTCTGTATCCACGCGCAAGAGAAACTGGGTCTTCCAGTCTGCTTCGAAATTCAATGGCCGAATAACCTCAACATCGAATAGCGGCGGCTTGCCTTCTCCACCTTTCCAAGCTTTGAAGACGCGTTGGGTTCCATTTCCCAAGTCAACTGTAGGCTCTACGGAGATTATGTCTCGTAAGCCTTTGTCAAACCAGCCTTGTCCAGCAGGCTTACCATAGATGGATTTTACAACAACAAAATATTGCGTCTTCCATTCTGCCTTAATAGTCTTCGGTTTGTCCATTAGAACTTCCAGACGCTGGCTCGAGGATTGCATGTCTCCTGACCAACCAGCTAAGGCACGCCGCGTCAGGTTACCTTGATCCACGAGGGGATTCAAGATGACCGTTGTTCTTGCACCTTGATCAACCCAGCTTTCATTCTGCTTAACACCATAATCGCTTCTTACCGATAGCAAGTACTGTAGCGCCCATTCAGCCGATATTCGCTTCGGCTCGTTTACAGTTATCGTAGTGGTTGGAGTTTCTGTAGTTACCGAGCCAGTCCATCGTTTGAATAAGACGCGCGTCTGGTTTCCGAAACCGACCTCTCCCGGCTGGAGACCGATTGTAGCGCCGGTTCCAGAGTCGTACCACCCTTTACCAGTCACTTCACCAAACGGCGTGGAGGCGTTTACGAAGAATTGGGTAACAGAGCGGAAAGTGAGTACTTGGGGCGCATTCATAATTATGGGTGGAATAGTGAACGTGCCAGATGTCTGCCTTGTGATGGGCTGAGGATTAGCATTGCCAAGCTGCCATGAGACCAGAACGAGTCTTGATTTCCCAGCCTCTTCATTCCAAATGTAGCTCGTAGTTGCTTTCGCCTCCGAATCTACATCAAGCCAGTCGCTGGATGGTTGTGATCCTCCTGATACAGTTAGCAGGTACTGCTTCTTGTAGTTTAGGGTAAGCGAACCATCTTGGGTAACCCGGGCATTGAGCGTAGGAGCTTGACCAACCACTACTCCATTCCAACCTGTGAAAAGATACCTTGTTCCGCTATCTACAGACAATGTCTGATTGACCGTGAATTGGTGGGTAGTGCCTGAATCAATCCATAAAGTCGCAGGAGTTCTATAGATGTCTCTATCAACAGAAATGGTCGTCGTAAGCCCTCCCGGTAACGATGATACTGCGACTCGTCTTAATCGATCCGCGAAACTGGTTGCTAGTAAATTAACATCAGGAGTTCCCCAACCTGTAACGTAGTCCCAACCTGTTCCACTCTGGAAACCATTCGACCCTGTAACTACATCGCGTATTACGGTTCCGTAACCAGACGAGCTGACTTGGTTGTAAATCAGAGGGGAAGCGAAACCCAAGTTCGTCCCCTTTAGTTGGTTTGCAAGCGCATAGGAAGCAGCCATTAAAGGAGAGGCGAGTGATGTTCCTCCGTACATGAGCCATTTACCATCGACATAAAGCCAAACACCAGTGTTCCAATCGCCCAACATCGCTATGTCGGGGAGGATGCGATTCGCAGATTCTGGTACGCCTCCTCTTTTCTGCCATGAAGGCATAGAAAAAAGCGTGCTTACGCCACCTCCACTTCCGTTCCAGCCTGTTTCTCGGACGTACCTGTCTTGTGAATCTAGGAACAGTGATGTGCCTCCAACAGCCGTAACGTAGGGCGATGATGCAGGATATGAAACCGCTCGGTTCGACTTATCGCATTCCCAAGTTTGATCTGGTTTTAGTTTTGGTACATACGCGCCACAATCCCCCGTAGCAACAAAAACAGCTATCCCTTGGGCGACGGCTTGTTGTAATATTGGTTCGAATAATGAATATTGTGGCTTTTCCCCGCCATCTAATCCCCAGCTAAGGGAAATTATCTTGCCTAAGTTTCTGCTGATGGCAAAATTAACAGCCCCAAACAAATCGTCACCCCTGTTGGTTGGAGCTATGACGAGATTGATTGTCGCGCCGGGCGCTGTCACACCAGTCCATACAAAATCAAGCGTTGTTTCCTCTGCCCAACCTTTGTTTTGCGTCGGGGGCTGACCCAAAGGGTGATAGGAGAACCCTCCGGCTCGCGCGGCAGAAAATTGGTTATCAAAAGCCTTCAAATCATTTGCAAGCGTCTGGCTGCCATAGGCTACCACGATCGTGACATTCTGACCCTTGCCGTTTATCCCTCTATTATGTAGAGATGAAATGCCATATGCAGAGCCGATCTGTTGCGGAGTAAAGGGCGGTCTTCCTCCAGCTGCAAAAGGAGATGCGTAATGAAATGGTCTAATTACTGTGGCGTTATCTAATCCAATGACACCTTTCACCAAGGGAACAAAGCGGGACGGAAGTTTGGGGTTTGTTGCAGAATAGAAACTTACGTTTTCATTCTTATAAAGTGAAAATTCGACCCCCAGCAGCTCCTCAAATTTCTGGGCACTTCCTTTGACCGAAAGGGCTAGTCTGTTGTCGTGTGTGATGACATTCATATTTGCACTGCTAAAGTAGCTTACAAGGTCAGAATATTCAGCTGCTGATGGAGAAAATCGCTCCACAAATTCCGGAGGGTTCAGAAAATGTCTGAAGTTTGGTGAATTGGGGTCTGACAGACCTTCGAGAAATGAATTGAGAGCACCTTCATTGCGAAGCCGAAGCGTCAGTAACACAGTCACCTCATTATCAGGGCTCAGCTCCCCAACCAAAGAAGCTCTGTTCAGGTCTGGAGGCATGTAAAGCGGGACAAAGTAGATTCCCTCGCTAGCCTTTGCTTGGAAGTTTATCGTTCCTTGATCGCTGACGACTTTGTCCCTAGCTACAAGACCATAGGCTGACGATGGAGAAGCAGACAAGACAGTTGATAGCGCCATAATTGAAAGTAATGACACTAGGAGAAATTGTGGTGCTAGGCTCCGTTTTTTTATCCCCACGGAGCCGAAATCAATTCATAACATATAAAACAATAATAGATTTGTAGTTCATAAGAGAGAATGAAGGTTTGCCTTTCTCCTGTTAACAGGACAACCTTTTGTCGTTCTAGCTATCACTTTTAAGCATAGTGACTCTTGTAGAGCAAGGCTTTGGAGATCAGCGTAGGGATACCCTCATACAATGAGGGAGCAGCATTACCTTTCCTGATTTCGCGGATTCTATCTCAAAAGCTTCCTGCAAATATCAAACTACGTGAAGTGATTATTTCGGATGACAGCAACGACGAAACTCCAAAGATGCTAGAAGAATTCTCCAAAACTGAGATGGTAAAAGTACTCCATCACCAACAGAGAAGAGGAGTTTCGACTGCTTGGAATGAAATACTTTCAACAGCGCAGGGGGATGTTATCGCTCTAATTGATGCTGATGTAATGCCATCTGAAAACCTGCTCGCTTTGCTCTGCTCGGAAATTCTTGCCTCTACAAGAATAGGACTCGTCGCTGCAAATTCATCGCCCCTTCCCCCCAAGAGTTTCTTCGCCAAAGCTTCTTTTTTCATCGGCAAATGGCTACAGGAAATTAGAAGATCGTTTGAAGCAAACCAGTTCACCGTCATAGGACGCGCACTTGCAATTCGGGGCGACATTGCAAAGAAGATTGTACTTCCAAAAGACCTGCTTGCACCAGATCTATATATTTCCTGCAGGGTAAGGGAACTCGGCTACGACATAGCATACGCCGAAGATGCAATAGTACATTTCAAGCCTACGGAGTCGGTAAGGGATTTTGCTTCACAAGTCGTAAGAGCCTCTCTGGGCCATAGGCAGGTCAAGGAATACTCGAAGACTGCGCTGAGGAAGGTGAGCTTCGCGAGTCAAGTTGTAAAGGCTCTGAAGGTTGCAAGAAACTACCCTCTGTGCGCGTTGGCGACTGCAATAGCATACATACTGCTACCATTCACCCTTCCTAGAGTATTAAGAGGGGCGTCAAACTATCTCTGGGAGGTTCCTGAAACATCAAAGTTCAGGGAAAGAAATCTATCATAAATGCTAGTTTTACTAGCCCTCATTTGTCTCAAACTTGATCTCTTTAGACTATGCCGCCTCGAGTTTTCCCTTTATATACGGGGGGAGGGGGTCATGCTTGCACAGGCGTGTTTACTTATTTCATTAATGGAAGCTTCTTGCTCTTCCACGCTATAGGAAGAACCTTTGGCGATCCTTCGCTGAACTTCTGCACGTTATGAACCATCTTTGCAGTAATCTCTGCAAATGCTTCGCTTGTATAATCTTCAATCATACCTTTGTCAGATAACTCTGCGATCTTCGGGTCTATTGGAACGGCACCCAAGTAAGGAGCATCCATCTTCTTTGCAACTATCTCGCCTTTCGGAGGACCGAAGATCTCCATCCTATGATCGCAATGATCGCATACAGCATATGCCATGTTTTCAATCAACCCAAGTATTGGAATGTTCATCGCCTTTGCCATGTTTGCCGATTTTGTGACTATCAATCTGGCCAAGTCCTGAGGAGTAGTTACTACTACTGCTCCTGTAAGAGGGAGAGACTGAAATAC
>JACPBJ010000146.1:13405-16365 GCA_016180375.1 Nitrososphaerota archaeon
AGCTGCATGGAAATCAGTTTGATGCCTGTTTCTGTTTCAGGAGGAATTACTCCCTCAGTGCTTCCGACTGGTCGTTTGTTTACGCCGAAGATCTTTGCCTGGCTCGGGCCCGTGATATCAGCATCGAGTATGCCAACTTCGTAGCCCCGCTTTCTTAGCTCAACTGCCAGAAGAGAAGTCGTGAATGACTTTCCTACACCGCCCTTGCCAGAAACTACCGCAATTATGTTCTCTATGCCCTTGCTATCAAGTCTGTCAATTCCTGCTGCACTCGGCTGAAACGCTTGTTTTTGACCTCCCATCCTCTGCTGTAACATCTTCCTTACTTGCTCGAGCTCCTCCTTCGTCATGGAAGTAGTCTGAACGGAGACATTCCCTACGCCTATTTTGCGCAACGCGTTCTGGATATCACTTGAAATTGTCTTAGCAAGAGGACATCCAGACACGGTCAGTGCTATGAGAAGATCAACTCTATCCCCTTCGATCTTGATATCCTTGACCATGTTCAGATCAACAATGTTGATGTGAATTTCGGGATCGAGAACCCCTCTCAAAGCATCGATGATCTCTTCTTTACTTCTCAATCGAACCAAAATTTCGAATTCCATTTATTTAAGGCTGACAAGTATTACAAGTACTCAAAGATTGAGGTGCCTACGATGCCAGAGTCGGCAGAATTCGTAGAATAAAAACAGATAAATCACACGCATAGAAGCCCATTGTTCTCAAACTCGTGGGGATAATGACAGCAACATCAGCCATTGATAATGTAGTAGGGAAGGTAGTCGAAGAGGCCAAGCAAGAGATACTAAAGGTTCTAGAAGCAGGTAAAATGGAGGCTGAAGAGATTCTCTATCAGGCTCAGAGAGAAGCAGAATTAGAGGCCGGAAAGATTCTTTCTTCAAAGGACAGGCAGGTGGAGAGCCTTACAAGGAGGGTGATTGGCAGCGCTGAACTCGAAGCTAGAAACAAATCGTTGCGCATGGTCGAAGACAGCATAAACAAGGTCTTCGCAAACGCTCTTGACAAACTCAGGAAGAACAAGCCAAAGGAGTACAAAGACGCGATGAAGAAGATGGTTGAGGAGGCCTTGGAATCAGTAGGATCCAAGAAAGTAGTACTTTCATGCAACCAAGAAGACAAGAGCCTAGTTGAAAGCTTGGCAAAACAAGCTGGAAAGGAGAAGGTATTTGTTGCTTCAGTTTCAAATAAAGCATTTCAATGCGTTGGAGGAGTAAAAGCAGCCGCTGCGGACGGTTCAATATCTTATGACAATACTCTCGAAGCAAGACTCGACAGGATGCGCCCTGTGCTCAGAAAAGCTGTTGCGGATCTTTTCTCAAAGTAGAGCCCATATACCAGTGTAAATACAAGAAAGCCAGTGACTAGGGATACAACCCCAATCTACCTTGTAGCGTTTTTCGTGGTCATGGGACTGTCGATAATAGTCCCTGCCCTCCCTCTATACGCTAGGGACCTTGGCGCAAGCGACATCATGATCGGAGGACTGATAGCGGGATTTGGCATAGCAAGGGTCATCTTTGATGTTCCAGCAGGCATGTTTGCCGAAAAGATCAGTCAGAGGAAAGTTCTGCAGATTGGATTGGGCATCATTGCAGTATCGTCACTTGGGGCAGCGCTGGCAACCAGTTACTGGCTACTCTTGGCAGCTAGGATATTGGAAGGGGTTGGCTCTGCACTTTATGTGACGACAGCAGCAACGATAATCACATCTTCAACGGAGCTCCAGAAACGAGGAAGAGTGATGAGCTATTATACCGCGGCAATACTGCTTGGAGGGACTATAGGACCTGCGGTTGGAGGAGTAGTTACCCCGATTTGGGGAAAGAATTCTCCCTTTCTTGTTTATGCGCTGCTGGCAACTATAGGTATGATAATATCGCATTATTCTCTGTCAGGCAAGGATCAAGAAATCCCTAAGGAGGAAAAGAGTGATGGTTTCAGAATCATGCTCTTTGAAAGGTCAGTCCTTCTGGTGAGCCTGGCAACCTTTGCGATGGCATTCCTGTGGACAGGGCTCGAGCTGACAGTAGTCCCAATCTTCGCATATGACAACCTATCGTTGGATTCAACCTCGCTTGGGCTCGTGCTCACTTTGTCGGCGCTGGCAAATCTGTTCTCTACGCTGGTGATAGGTCGCCTTACCGATAGGTTTGGGAGAAAAGCACCCATGGTTGCAGGTTACTTGGCTTCAGCATTATCTGCATATCTTCTGAGCACATCAATGAACTTGGGAGATTTCCTTTTCTATGGAATATTTTATGGCCTTGCAACAGGAGTCTGGGGCCAGACATCGGCATGGGCCGCTGACATCTCTCCCAAGGAGAGGATGGGAACGATGATGGGTATCAACAGGATGATGGGCGACTTGGGGTTCGTAATAGGCCCTCTGGCGCTAGGCTTTCTTTCTGGGCAGCGTTCAGGAGCTAAAATGGAACCCTACCCATTCTTTGCAACGGCCGCTCTAATCGCTATTGTAGGAATTCTTCTGGTATTTGCAAGGGACCCTGCTAAAAGAAAAATCGAGTATGTTCAAAGCATTCCAAGTTAAGATATTTCGTTGATCTTCTTCGCCATACTTATGTCGTAATTGGTTATGCCTCCGGCATCGTGCGTCGTTAAACCGACTTTAACAGTCGTCCAGACTATTTGCATGTCTGGATGGTGCTCCTCTTTCTCTGCTAGCTCTGCGAGCTTGTTTACAAAGTCAATTCCATCCATGAACTTCTTGAACTTGTAGTCCCTCTCTATCTTGTTGACTTTTAACTTCCATCCCTTAACTTCCTTCAGCTTTTCCCGAACTTCGCTCTTGCTGAGGAGTTTCATGGTGCGATATGATAAATCCCTGCTAATAGTGCTTTTGATTGACGGTTCTTGTGCATCATCGGCACGTATTTGGAAGGATAATTTAGAGATCGCCTGCATGTCTGCCAACAACA
>JACPBJ010000103.1 GCA_016180375.1 Nitrososphaerota archaeon
GGTCTGATGTCATGGACGTGCTTGTCAAAACCAAGAAACAATAATACACTAACGCCGATTAAAGCTCTGATCCTGATGGTGTAATGTTAGTCATATAACCTCAGACCATAAAAGTCCGATTAACAGGGCGAGGTTTGAAGATTCTGAACCGACTTTCATAAAGGCTTTAAGGACGGGTCTCCTTTCTTACGATGCGTATGGCCGAGTCTCTCTTGATGTTTGAATATGCTGGGCAAGTGGTAGAATTAACGAAGGATACACTTAGAGTAAAGATCCGTCCAGAAGCTATTGAGCGGCTCAAGTATTTAACAAAGAATGATGATATTCTAAGAACAAGTCTTGAAAGCCTCATACGTTGGTCTCACTATCCTATAATCGGAATTACGGGCATAACAGAGGTTTGGAGCGAAATAGTTGCCATGCCTCCAGGTAGTAAGGAAATCAAGAAAGTCGTGCTGAACACCCAATATCCTGGCGGATTCAGGATCTACGAGATTCTTTTACATTCGGAAGATGCTGATATGCTTGTGGCCGAAGTACGGAAGCTGCTTGCGCCGCGGTTCTGAGGGTAATGCCAATCCAGTTCACGGAAAGACCAGTCTAGCAATGTAAAGCGGATGACTTGCCTAGGCTACACTATGGAAAACTAAATTATATGTCAGTCTATCAATCCTAACGTTGGCAAATCTACGAGACTACGAAAGCATTACAGGCCCCGAAGCAGTAAATCAGATACTTGAACTTGGTGAACGCCTCTCCGGTTCTAGAATCGTTCACATAAGCTCGACCAGAAGTGGTGGTGGAGTTGCAGAAATTCTTACCAACCTCATTCCTCTCCTGAATCAGGCGGGGCCAAAGACTGAATGGAAAGTCATCGAAGGAGATCAGGAATTCTTCAAGACGACCAAAACTATTCACAACATGCTGCACGGAACAGATGGCCAGATCAGTCGGGAGATGATCGAACATTACCTAGCCGTCAATAAGAGAAATGCATCAACAATGGAGGATTTGAATGAGGCAGATTTTGTGGTAGTCCATGACCCACAGGTGGCCCCTCTAATAGATCATTTTCCTAGAAGACGTGGTAAATGGATATGGAGATGCCATATAGATCTATCCTCACCTAGTATAGAGGCATGGAACCTTATCGTGAAATTTGTAGCACAATATGATGCGACGATCTTCCATGTCGAAAAGTTCGCAAGAAAAGACATACCTAATCGGCAATTCATAGTTCCTCCCGCAATTGACCCAGTTGATCAAAAGAATCGTGAATTATTAAAGGACGAAATCGACAGAGTGCTGGAGAAGTACCACATAAATCCTAGAAAACAAATGATTTCCCAGATCGGTCGTTTCGACAGACTGAAGGATCTTGAAGGAGTGGTAGATGTCTACCACCATCTTAGGAACGCGAGAAGAGAGTATTCTAACCCTGTACTGAACATTATTTCTGAACAGGTCGATGGCAGGCAGATAGACTGCCAATTAGTCATTGCCGGCGGGCTAGCCGACGATGACCCAGATGGGCGAGAAGTGTATCGCGACGTATTGAAGCGTACTGGCAGGGATAAGAACGCCAAGGTCGTACTCCTACCTCCTCACGCTGATCTAGACGTTAACGCAATTCAGAGGCACTCAAATGTGATCCTTCAGAAATCACTCAAAGAGGGTTTTGCGCTGACAGTTGCCGAAGCGCTCTGGAAAGGAACTCCCGTGATTGGAGGCAATACAGGAGGCATTCCGCTTCAGGTATTGCATGGCATTGACGGTTTTCTTGTTAATAATGTCGAGGAGGCTGAGGCTTACACAAGGTTCCTACTTCGGAGTCCGAAGAAGGCCAAGGAGATGGGATTCGCAGGCAAAGAGCATGTGCGGAGGAACTTTCTAGTAACAAGATACGTGAGGGATCATTTGCTTGTTTACCTTACTTTGCAGCAAATACCTGGCAAGCTCGTGCAGTTATGATGCCTTCTGAAACAAATCGAGTCGAATAGTGTTTTATGCATGTATTAGACAATATTGTTAGTGAAGAATATTCTTAAAGATTGGACATCGGCAGCGCAAAGCATTGCAAGAGCATCGCTCATAGACCTCTTTCTCGACTTTGATGGAACAATCGCTCCAATATCTTCAACTCCAAGCGCAGTGCGCTTACCTCGTCATGCACATAATCTTCTACGACTGTTGCATAATACGGGAGAATGCAGAATCGGAATAATTTCCGGAAGGCCGCTTCAGGAGCTGATTCAAACAGTGAAACTGGAAGGGCTCTATTATGCTGGGAACCACGGATTTGAGATAGTGGGACCAAGATTCAAATTTGCATATCCGCTTACTAAGAAGCAATCCAAAACCTTGGAGAGCATCACCAAGCAATTAAGGAATTCCCTTGAGGGATTTGAGGGGAGTCTGATAGAAGATAAACGCTATACGCTTTCTGTACACTATAGGCTTGTAAGCTTACAGAACAAAAGACAGCTTGCATCATTAGTAGAAAATTGCGTTCGAAATTATGAAAATATCAGACTTACTAATGGGAAGATGGTTCTTGAAATTAGGCCAGACGTTGATTGGAATAAAGGAAAGGCGGTGGATCTAATCAGGAAGAACTTTCAGAGCCAAGGTCTTTCAATATACGTTGGAGACGATGAAACTGACGAGGATGCCTTCCGAATGCTCGCTGATGGCATCACTGTTCGAGTTGG
>JACPBJ010000184.1 GCA_016180375.1 Nitrososphaerota archaeon
AGTTTCTGGAGCGGGAAGGAGCCCCGGAGTTCTAGCACTAGACATTACGGACAATGTAGTACCATATATCCCGAAGGAAGAGGAGAAGGTGCAGATAGAGGCTACAAAGATCTTGGGCAGACTAAACTCGAACTCGATAAAGCCCGCCAACTTCAAAGTCAGCTGCACTTGCACTAGGGTAAATGTAAGAGAGGGGCACACTGAAACCGTATTTGCCGAAACTCATGAAAAAGTGGACCCTGAAGACATCACAAAATCTATGAGAAAATTCTCTCGCGTTTTCGCAAACAGAGGTCTTCCCTCAGCTCCAAAACAGCTCATAACAATATCAGAGGATCCATACAGACCCCAGCCTAGGCTGGACAGGGATAACGAGGATGGCATGACCACTACGGTCGGGAGGATAAGAAAGGACCCAGCATTCGAAAAAGCGATAAAATACGTCCTCGTCTCTCACAATACAAAGATGGGCGCTGCAAAGGGCGCAGTTCTCACGGCTGAAATACTTGCGAAATCAGAGATGTTGTAGCTAACTAAAAGACGTCAATTCCTTTCTTTATATTGTAACCCCCTCCGTAGCTTTTGCGCAGGGGGCTTGCGCGCTATTGGCATAGTTAACTGGAAATCGACAAACACGCAAAATCCTTAAATTCAGAATGATTTCTTTGCAAATTACAGAGGCAGATATTAAAATTGGCAAAAATTGATGATCTTGATTTAAAGATCCTTACAGAACTTGTAAAGGACGCAAGCATATCAGTTCCCAAACTCAGCAAGAAGATCAACGTCAATTCTTCAGTGGTTTACAGCAGGATAAAGAGGCTTGTAAAGAGGAATCTTGTTGAAAAGTTCACCATAGTCGTAAACGAAAAACTCCTTGGCTATGCTGTCGATGCCACAATCGGTTGCAACATAGACTCAAGGCTCAGGGAGAACATCATGGCGGAAATATACAATCTTGAAGAAGTAAGAGACATCTACGAAGTTACAGGGAGGTTCGACCTTTTGGTTGCGGTCAAGGCTCGTTCTCTGGATGACTTGCACAGTACGATCTCAACGAAGATAGGCAGGATTAGCGGGGTTCAGCATACAGAGACTTTCATAGAGATGCGCAGAACCAGAAAGGACCCTCAATACGCAGTGCAGAAGCAGGAAGCCGTAGCAAGAGCATAACTAACGAATACCTTTTAGCACTCCCACCCTTACCGATGGTAGCTTGGACCCGCTGGTAAGACTGAATCAACCTGAGACTGCGAACATCTTACCTCCTAGGCTAAAATCCTCGATATTGAAGAGGATGAAATACATTGAGAAGGGGGTCAAGAGAGTCCAAGTAGCTGCTAACCTTCTTTACCCAAAATACTACGTTGAGCCTATCTTACCAGTTACAGAGACTCCACATGAAATAGGACAGCTGGGAGTCCTTTATGCCCGAACCATTCCCGTTGTAGGACCGGCAGGCGTAGAAATCGTCGTTCAACTGTCAGCAGCACTAGTTGCTTATGCCATGACGGCAACAATCGACGCAGTCTTGGCGCACGAATTCCTTCACTATGTTGAGTATACACGTAGGTTCAGTAAGATGGACAGCTTAGCCGAAGAGGTTTCTACTACGATTTACGAATCTGTGTATGCGGATGCGGATAGGCTTTACGACCCGAAGATGATTTTCAAGAACAAAAGGCTGGTAAATCTGCTTGAAAAGAAATTCTCTGCCGGGCTAGTTGATCAAAAACTGCATGAAAAGACTGTCAAAAACTGGATAGAGAAAGGATTGCCCACTCTGCATATTCCTCCAGAGAGCAACACAATTGGGGTGCCGGTAGCAGCACTGCTGAAATCCACTTTTGATCCCATGATCAAAATGAGAATTGAGGAGCTGGACAGGATGATAATTGAGCGCGCCCAGAGAGCTTAGAGGAATAAGGAAACTTACTGACGCGGAGAAGGCCGCTATATCTTCTACGATAGCGCCAGTAATAAAAGACCTGTCAATAACGGGCATTTGCGCCTACGGGTCGCAGGTTGCTGGATACGCAAGACCCGACAGCGATTACGACCTTATCATAGCGGTATCAGGTTATAGGGAAAGGATTCGTTACGCGTATCTAAACGGGGAAGTAGAGGTATCCGCGCTTCTGATAGACAGCAACCTCTTGTTGAAGGATGCAGAAAAAGCTACCTTGGGGGAATTTGCGGTAGGAAGGTTTCTGAATGTATACGAGCCGATTTCAGGGGCAGAGTATTTTGACAAAGTCGAAAGCATGTACAAGCGAAGGGTTGCGCTGGAGGTTATTGCAGAGCTTGTTAGTGACTATGGAGACTTCTCAAAGAATCTTGTCATTCCCGTAGAATACCTTCTCTACCAGAAGCTCAAGAAGAGGGCTGCGATATACCCTCCAGCATTGTATAGTTATGTGAAAACTTACTCAGGCGAAAAGGGAAGGCAGAACCTAGAATTTGCATGTTCAGGTTTTTTCAAACCGCTCCAAGAGCTCAGCTCTAAAGATCTGATAAATTTGGATGACGGCAGCTTAATGATAACAGGTGCGATGACGAAGAACCAGCTCGCAAGGTTGCAAGCATTAGTTGCGCTAACGGAGAGGAGCGTTAGACAGTACGCGGCTCATGGATATGCCGGAAGGGTGAAGATAGGCGTAGTAAGAAAAGAGCTGCTTTCTAAGATTTCTAGGTC
>JACPBJ010000074.1 GCA_016180375.1 Nitrososphaerota archaeon
AGCGGGAGGTTCGGTTCGATGGTTACAGCACTGGATTCTTACAGGAAAATACAGGACAAGTTCGGATTGCCTCACATTGACAGGCTCCAGACGGTGTTCCAGTTTGAAGTTGACGACGAGTTTGATATCCACGAAATCCGCAATGAAATCGGCTCAAGATTGTTCGACTTCACCGAGCGCGTTATTGAGCCGCTTCTGTGGAGCAACCACCACTGCCATATCATAGAGCGGGAGATGCTCAGCAGCCCGGAGGGCGAGGAGCTCTTCGCGATGTACAAGCAGATTCAGGCCCTGCGCTGGCGCAATAATTTGCTCACAATAAAGCCTGACGAGGCAAGCACCGCAGAGTGGATCAGGGACATGTGGGCATTCTGGAAGACGTTCGAGGCCATAGCCTCTAACCTGTGCCTGCGCTTCTCAGAGGGCTGGAAAGACCTCACATTCAAGGAAGTCAGCACTGAGTACCAAGGATAAATGCCGCAGCATTTATCCTAATGATTTTTCTCCGCCTGAATTAACCTTATAAGCCTTCTCCATAATTATGAAAGACGTGAAAATATGGGACGCATAAGAACCAAGGACATTAAGGACCTCTCGTTCAGCCTGCACGACGCTTACCCCGGCAGGTTCAGCAAGGACTTTGAATCCAACAAGAACGCTGTCAATGAGACGAAGCTTCTGGAGGGAAAATCAAAGCGCTTCCGCAACAGGGTGGCGGGCTACATAGTGCGCGTGGCAGAGCTCAGGGCAAGGCGCAGGGGAGAAGAGTCAAAAATCAGGAAGGTTCGGAAAGCTGATGCGCCCGCAGATGTTAAAGCAGACGCCACAGCAGACGTCGAGTAGCGCATCGGTTTCAGGTGTTTCTATGTCGCAAATGCAGCAGCAGGCTAAGCAGGAAGTGCTGATTCTTGTAGACGAGCATGACCGCCAGACAGGTACCGAGGAGAAGATGAAGGCGCACAGGGAGGGAAAGTTGCACAGGGCGTTCTCTGTTTTCATCTTCAACACAAAGGGGGAGATGCTTATCACGTGCAGGGCAAAGACAAAATACCACTGCGGCGGTATGTGGACAAACGCATGCTGTAGCCACCCGCGCCCCGGCGAGACCGCCGAGCAGGCAGCGCACCGCAGGCTGCAGGAGGAGCTCGGGTTCGACTGCAAGCTGAAGGAAATATTCAGCTTCATCTACAAGGTTGAATTTGACAATGGGTTGTGGGAGCACGAGTTCGACCACATTTTTGTAGGCGTATACGACCAGGATCCTGTGCCAGACGCCAGCGAAACGGACGCGTTCGCGTGGATGAGCATGGACGGGCTGAAAGCTGAAATTAATGATTCAGAAAAATACACACGCTGGTTCCAGATAGCATTCCAGAAAATGATGGATGAAGGATTGCTAGACCGGATCTTTGGGGAAGGGGTAGGATTGGTCATACGCCAAATTGCTAGTGGAGAGCATCCGGTATCCAAGGAGCCTCACTGGTCACCGTCTACTGCCGTTCGCGCGCGTTACTTCTCAAGGTCGTCATGGAACTCTATCGATGTTCCGCTCTAAGTCTGTTTAAGTCTGCAAGCCAGTGTTCTGATGAAACTGCCTTGTGAAAGGATTTTCTATTACTGCGTTGTTTTGTTCTTGGGTTTGTCGGTTACGAGTGGTTTATTATTACCCTTTGCAGATTCATTCTCTTCGGACGTGCTGTCTTTTTCAGTGTAATCCTCCACAAGTTTAACATACGCTTCAGTCGCCCTCTCAAGCTCTTTGTCCATCTGTATAATCTCGCTTAGATCCCTGGCGCCTGACTCTTCATACTTCTCATAATCATAGTCCGATATCGTCTCGAATATTCTCGCATGGGCTTTGTAGATCATTTGAAGCTGCGTAAGGTTACCCAATGCTCTGTTGATGCTGGTCTGCGGCTTTGTGAAAAATAGCGACATAAACGAAACTATGCCTAGACCGCCTGAAAAGAGACTCCAGCTGTCAGCAGTTTGCTTATACCAAGTGTAGGCAATTGAATTAGCAACTAAGATAACGCCTATTGCAACTATTATCAGATTGATCATCCGATTTGTTCTGTATGAGAGCTCGGCAATTTCCATTGTTCTGTAAAACAAAGCATCCATCTTCTCCCAGTATGTCTCTCCCTGACCCGGCTTTCTAGTCGTGCTTTTGCGTGCCCTTTCAGGTGCAGCTTCTGCTGCAATTGGTTTAGATGCGCCTCCTTCTTTGGTTCGCGGAGGTTGCGCCTTTGTCTCTACTCTTCGAGGTGGTGTTGCTGCCATAAAAGTCAGTAACAGCAGCTTGTTTGATAAGATCTTAAAATCCTTTCGAATTGCTTGATAAGCTACGCAGATAGATTAAAACTGCAAAATGGATCTCTGTCAGGATTGATATTCCATGCAAAAGACTGTGGGATTCGAACAGTTCTGATAACTAAACTGGGTATGAGCCCAGCTGTCGTATCAATAGGAGCAAAGGAGGACTTGGGACGAACCCATTTAAGTTATCAGACCCATTTATACTATTAGCTATTCATCCAAGATGACGTTCATCGAATAGGTGCCTGACGTTAGAAGTGTCACTTGGTCCTGTATACCTTGTAACGTTCCTCTTCCACTCAAACCCTCCAGATCACCGCTGGCCTTGAACCCGATTTACCCATTATCGTGCACCCGCACACGTCGATGACCCTATATTCCGCATTCCCCTGCGGATCTATTACTACAACTCCCCCGAATGTGAATGTTCCAGTGAAATCTCCGCTCACAATGCCGGAGCCAGTAACCAAAAGGACTGTATTGCCTCCAATGACTTGAGCCGATAGTATGATGAACGATGTATCCTGCCAAGTTCCGGTCGCAAGAATGGGTTCATTATGTGCATAGGCTACCCCTACAGATGTGGCAGTGGTTAGCAGCAGAATAGATGTGACAATTCCTAACAGCTTAATTTCAATGTTTTCCATCGGCCAGCAGGAGCCCAGTCTATATTTAGGCTCTATGAAGCGATAATCAGTATTTAGCGTCGTGGATTACCCGCATGTAAATCTTAGAATACTACGCATGCAATTTCTGTAAGCAGTCCCGACAATCTTTGCTGCTATATCGTCTTGTTCAACTACTTTATGAGAGAATCTTTGGAACGCGTGCTCTTTTAAGTGGCAGAGTCAGGAATCTTCTAGTTCTATGATTCATGCGTTGCTTTGCCCTGAATAATCTTGGACTATCATTATCTTCTGCTTGCTGGGACTGGCTAAGAAACTGTTTAAAGCGCTCGCTCTTTCATGCAACGCATAACGTGCCTCGACGAATTCTTCGAACATTCTCAAATATTGAACTCCCCTTTCCGTGGCTTTGTAGACTTTCCTGCTAACATCGTACAAGAGCAGGCCCTTCTCTAGCAGTAATGACAAGTATGTGTTTACCTGCTTCAGGTTTAGTGAAGACCCATACAGTATACTCGTCTTTCTTGATTCCTGCTTCGCAGTACGAATTACTGCGGCAATTATCTCTTCTCGGCTCCTCCTAGCCGGTCTGCTTGCGTGCATTTTCTCAAATAGAATTCGACTCTATTAATAGAACTTAAGGACGTAAGATCTAGATTAGCGATAAAGATGTTCCATAACATCTGACTAGATAATCTGGTATTAGATTCTAGATCTCACATACTAGTTTAAGTCTGTAGAATTCCGAACGGGGTATGAGTATAATGAGCACAAGTCTGATGCAAGACCGTTTGGCGCGTAACCATGTCAAATTGGAACGCGGGGGTACTATCTGCTCGTTCTGCCACCTTGCCTTCAGCGTGCCAAGAAAGCGATTAACGTTAGAAGAAAAGAAGGCAATTAAGACGCATCTGGCGCTAGAACACGGATGGATAGCCCCAGAGGAAGCAATATTCTATGTCTGACAAATGACTTGACAGCAATCTGCGGGCAGTGTATGAATCTTGGTGCGGCATGCGGGATTCGAAACATTTTATCTTCAGCGGGTTATCTAGATGAGCAGTTGCCACTTCCCGTTCGCACAACTTTTGCTCTTGGGTTCTGTCCAATTGATAGGACTACGTGCCCGTTGGCATATTAAGCCCATCAATTTTTTAGCAATCCTTTTGGTTTTATTGAATCTCTTACAAAGGTATTCAGAAAAGAGCGTTAAAGATCACTGTTTGGAATTTGCTACGAATGGTCTAGTTATGACAACACTAACATATTGTCCCTT
>JACPBJ010000075.1 GCA_016180375.1 Nitrososphaerota archaeon
GCAGACCGCGCAAAGAACTTTGTCTATTTAGGAGCTCTTCTTTTTGATAATCTTCTGTATTTGATCTTCGAGGTTCTCCCATTCAATGCTTGTTCCGAACCTCTCCTCAATTCTCCTCCTCGTCACCTCTGAAATAGGAAACTTAACCTTGTCATATCTTCCCAAGCAGGAAAGCTGAATACTCTTATTGCCATAATTTGCATTCAGGCAGATATAATCGAAGCCCCTGCTTTTCTTTAGAATAGCCTCTACTCTTGCCAAGATCTAGCTTGGAACTATCGTAACAGGAACATTTGAATGCTCTGAAACTGTTCTTGCAACGCTACCAATAGCTCTAACCCTCCGAACCCCTTTCAACCCAACAAAACCCAATACTATCATATCGACGCCCAACTTCTTTGCAACTTCGACAATCTTCTGCGATGGTTTTCCAACCACTATTTGCTCTGAGTGTCTTGCATTGCTCCTTGCGATTCTAGGCTCATATTTTTTCATCAATTCCACAAGAACAGTTTGCAGGTATGTTTTACCTGCAGGCTCAGGAAGCGTCGGTGTGGGTTTTGTACGCTTCCCAAGTCCCTTCTCTGCTGAGGCAGAGTCCAGTACATGCAGAAAGACGACTTCAGCCTCGTTGTTCTTTGCTAACGTTAGAGCAAAATCTGTCGCTTTCAGAGAAGCCTCAGAGCCGTCGATCGCTACCAAGATCTTGCGTAGAATGGCCATTGTCAATACCTACTACATCCGCATTCTTGAACTTTGCTTAATTCTTCTAGCTCATTCAACCAAAGAAAGGATCTTATGCATAGATCACAGTTTCCTTGAGACCCTCACAGTACCTTGAATGTCTTCTATGATTACCCTCTCTCCATAGTCTAGGCACGACTGTTTTGACATATCATGCTGATAGTTGAAGCGTAAAACTCTGTCATTATCGACCTGTATGATAGCGATGCAATTTGTAATGTGCCCAGAGATGGTTCTGCAATCTGTGTCGGCAAGAACCTTACCTGTCACGGGATTGCTTAGGCTACCTTCAAGCAGCCTTCCATAGAAGTAATCCGCTTTGGGCACTGCTTGCTCAACTCCAGCAACTTCCTTTGCATCGCTTGAAGACTGTAGCAAAGGAGGCATTGTTGCAAGTAAGTAAACACCGATTGCAGATAGGATGAAGAAGGCCGTACCTAGCATCGCCTTCTTGTACCCTCTTTTCTTGTTCCTTCTTTTCTTTACCATCTCACTCCACTATTATGAGACCTCGCATGTCCGTGTGACCTATTCCGCAATACCTGTTGCAATGGAAGAAGTACGCACCCTCCATTTCTGCTACGAATTCAAATCTGAATTCTTCTCCGGGCTTGAGATCACCGTGAACCATTCCACCATTTGGCAGGTTGACCATGAGTCCATGAATAGTATCCAAACTTGTCATCACTATCGATACCTTTTCGCCCTGTTTTACTGTGATCTTTGGTGGGTAGAACTCCCACATGTAGGCTGAGATTCTGATTTCTCTGACTTCTGAGATGGAAGAAGGTACAAAAAGAGCATGCGTAGCGGCCCAATTAATCACAATGGCTCCAGCCCCGATCAATATTGCAAACGTGAGAAGCCCAATCGCATACTCTGCCAACCCCTTCTTAGGTATAGATTTCAACTCTCTCACCCCTACAAGAAGAAACTCTGGTACAGCAAAGTTACGGCCACCACAAAGACTGCAAAGGGGAGAAATGGTCGAATTGCCTGCCTCTTGACCGAAGACATCTGGAGCGATATCTTCCAGCCAATATCCAGCGAGAGGATCATACCCAGAATGGAGAAGGTAGCTATGACATTTGGTAAAACCCATGTGATAGGTGTCCAAGGGACGTCTCTAGTACCGAATAGATTCCAGCCAAAGCCGAACGGGTCTGAAATCACGACTGGTATGTACGACCAGTTAACCAAGAACAACGTAAGACCGAACCCTATCCAAAGCATGATACCTAGGGGGATAAGTGCGTATCCATGATCTAGGAAGACTTTCTTCAACGCCCTAGGCTTCCCAGAAAGTTTTTTCGAAGCCCATGCAGAGCCTAGCAGAGCGCCCGGAAAGAGCAATGCAATAACTCCAACGACAATCCCAGCAAACATAAGATGCTGAGGGATACCAATGGTAGACGGAGGAGTTGCAAAGTTGCCCCACTCTTTTATCCAGCTCCAAGGACCGAGAAGTGCCGCCGAGTAAAAAATTACTAGTGAGATCTAGACCAAAGGGTCTTATGTTGAATGCTATGTTGTCATTTGGGCAAGTCTTGAGGCACTCAACGCATAAACCGCAGTAAGTATTTTGCACTTTAGTTTGAGGGAACTCAAACCAAGGACATCCGTAGCCATTATCGCTGCCTACATAGCACTCTTTTTTGCATCGTATCACCTCGTCACCTACCTTTTTCCCGTTTATGCAGATGTCCCGATCCTTCACGCTCACCTCTGTCGCCGCAAAGGTCGAATACGTACCTATGACACCTCCTATGGGACAGATATACCTGCA
Organism: Nitrososphaerota archaeon; assembly: GCA_016180375.1. Classification (GTDB taxonomy): domain Archaea; phylum Thermoproteota; class Nitrososphaeria; order Nitrososphaerales; family UBA57; genus JACPBJ01. The sequence continues at coordinate 2,531 of JACPBJ010000075.1, forward strand.
GAATGTCCTTCTTGGAAAAACTACGGAGGCTACGACAGCGCCTCCCATCAGAATCGTAACCAGTAGTGCAGTATCAAATGGTTGGGTAACATCAACGACAAGGAAGATGGCAATTATGAACAGAAGCCCTGTCGGCAACCAAGTATTTCTTAGGATGGAGGGCCATCTGAGATTCAGCGTCAGTTCGGCTCCTTTCATGCTCCAGAACCTCCTCTGGATTAGTTCTGCAGGGAAGCTTATCGGACACATCATACACCATGCCCTCCCTAGAAATGGGATGAGTAATACCCAAAGTAGAACCCACCACAGGACCCAGGTAATTGGTATTGAGAAGTTCCTCGCACCCAATCCGACCCCAATAATTCCGCTGAGTATTACCAAGAGAAAGACGAGAAAGTTAGCGAATTGAAGAGAAGGTTGAAAGGCCCTGCTCTTTAGAATTCTCTTGATTATTCCATGTTTAGTAAGATCGTAGCGCCAAACACTATCCATTGTCTCTGCCTCCGAGAAGGAAAATCGCAATCAAGGCTATTGATAGTAATACTGTAAGAAGGAGCGTGTAAGTGGAAGGGATATTTTGCTCGACTACAAGCTCGCCTGTCATGAAGGGATGCAGTGCACCACAGATGGTATTGCATCTAATCTTGAACTTCCCCGGGGTTCCAGCGTACAGTTGGGTCTTTGCATTGTCACCTGGAATAATATCCTTTATTGAGATATCGTATCCGTCGATGGAAAAGCCGTGTACCGAGTCCAACGATTCAACCTTGACTACCAGCGTATCCCCTCGGTCTGCCTTTATGACGGAGGGGGAGAACCCCCAACGGTAAGCCTGTACTGTTATGTATCTTACTTGATGGGGCCCATGCTCAGAGCTTGCGAAGTTCATACCGAATACCGATACCAGCCCCAGCAGAATCAGTATCGTAAGAATCCGAACCTTTGTTCGTCTTAGTCTAATACCCAAATGGTACCCACCATGTAAGGATGCGGGAGACAGAAGTATTGGTAAGCTCCGATTTTGTCGAACTTCATCTCCCAAACTCTCCCGAAGCCGAGTAGACCCGAATCGAAGGTTCCGTTCACAGATGTGACAGTATGCGCCACGAAATCTTGGTTTGCCCATTTAACTGTGGAGCCCTTCTTGATGTAAACCGTTGCGGGAACGAATTGATAGTCCTTGATTTCGGCCTGCTGGATGCCAACCCCTACCACCCCAATCATCAGTTCGATCGGCTGAACGATATTACTACTCTCAAGATCTACGTCAACGTAGTGAGTACCAACAAGGTTGGCCCTTTCTGGAATATTGACCCTAAGGTTTACGATCATTTCGCGCGCGTTTTCGACAAAGACACTCTCTTTTTCAAGCGCTACTATAGCTTCAGCAGGTGCTCTGCTGACCTTCAGGCGAACCTCAGACTCGAAACCATAAAGGGACTTTATTGTGATCGACACGTCCTTGTAGCCGCCTTTGGTGATCGGGAACGCTGATGGGTCTACAGACACTGTAAATTGAGGCTCCTTAGATAACGTCATCGAAACTATGGAGTTTGCAAGGGCCAAGGCGATGATCACAAACAAGATCTCGATCCGTCTGCTGCTTACTTTTGGGATCTGCATATTCATCTAACCTTCCTCGCCGTCAGCACCTGCAACAAATCCAATTCGCAGAGCGATATGGTTCAAGGGAAACTCTCAGCAATCAGACCTGGTTTGAATTTCGCCTATACTACTCGAATGTTATTTGGAATGTCCTGTTTCTAGTGTGGCCTGGTCCCTCTGACGTTTCTAACTGTCTGATGGTCGCGCGCGTCCCAAGCCTAGCTTTCAATATTGCGTCAAAGAAGCCCTCGTGGAAGGCACATGGAGAGGTCTCACCGTATCCAGGGATCTGCTCACAGATCATGCAGTCATGGACTGTGAATGTTACTGGATCGGTCTTTTCGAGCTCTATCCGTCCGATCTCAAGCTTGGTCCACAGCTGCGCGAATTCAGAGAGGAGATCTTCTGGCGTATTTCCATTAAACATCTCCTTTGCATTTTGGCCTATCGTCCTACCAATGAGCCGCATCAGAGATTCCGTTGAAGTATTTGCATACTGCTGTGTACGACTTATCACTGGCGCATAGTACTCCATGATCGATGGAAGATCCTTCCAAATCTCATCAATCCGGGATTCCCCTTTTTTCGGCCGCTGACTAACATACATGCTCATTTTGCAACCCTCGTATTAACATAGCACTTGGTAAGCCTTAAGGATCGT
>JACPBJ010000076.1 GCA_016180375.1 Nitrososphaerota archaeon
CGCATTCCTAAGTAGGATGTCTGGTCAAGAAGGATCAGAATAACAAGTATTACGATGTATATTCAGTGGCAAAGATACTAGAAATAATAATTAGCGCTCGGTCGCTAGGTTTGATGCTTGATTTTTGAAGATAGGCGGCATGCAGGAAGACTCCTTGCAGAGACCCTCGTAACAATGAAGATCAAGGATCCTGTAGTTTTGGCCATTCCCCGAGGAGGCGTCGTTGTAGCCTACGAAGTTGCTATAAGGTTAAGGTGCCCTATGGATGTGATAATACCTAGGAAGATAGGAGCGCCATTCCAGCCTGAACTTGCAGTAGGGGCTGTGACTGAAGATGGGACGATATACGTGAACAAGGATATAGTTGCAGCAATTGGGGTTTCGGAAAGTTACTTGGAAGGCGAAGCGCAGAGCCAGTTGAGAGAGATCAAAAGACGAGCTCAGGTCTATAGGAAAAGGGGCTCAGCCAGCAGAAGTCTCTGGCAAAACCGCAATCCTCGTTGACGATGGTGTTGCGACAGGAGCCACCATGAAGGCTGCCATACTGTCATTGAAGAAATACTCCCCGAAGAAGATTATCATTGCCGTGCCCGTAGGGGCGAAGGAAACTATCGATGAATTCAGAAAGCAGGTTGACGAAATTGTATGTTTGCACGTTCCAGAATCGATGTATGCCATTGGAGAGTTTTACAGGAATTTTGAACAGACTACCGATCAGGAAGTGGTCTCATTCTTGGAGTTGGCAAAGAGATAGACACTCGCTATTGCAAAGCTACTCTGTCATCTGTCCTATCTGAAGTTTCAGAGGCTTCAACGTGCTTGAGGCGGCCCTTTGAACCCTTACCTTGACCGCGCCTGATATAGAACCAGAACCCTACGATTATGAAAATTATTAGCAAGAATCCTGCAAGCAGTTGATACATGTTCAGTATGCCTCCGCCCGCTCCTAGAGGTGCCAGTCTCTCTCCAAGCCCTTTGATTAGAGAGGGAGATACTGCCATACTTATCGAATCCAAAATATTCTAGACTTTAAACTTAATCAAATTTGGGCTCTTTTTTCGATTTTTAGACCCTTTGGAATTGATTTACATCACGGCTCAGCCGGCTCTTCCGAAACATGCTCCTTAGCACGCCTCGACCATCATCGGGTCCGATTCAGGATTTCTAACTCGCGATATTATCCCTTTCCTTTTTGGGTTCTTGTAACTTGTCGAGAGATAGGCTGGTCACCGCATCTTTCTCATAGCCTCCCCCAGTATAGAAATCTCTCTAAGTTACTAGGTACGTCTTGGGGTTCCGGTAACTCTTCGGGTGATAATCATGCCTTCCTGACAAAGGGTAGAGGATGCTAATATGGGCCCTAGACGTATCCCCCTATCGTTTTAGCTAGGCCCTAGGGGGAGTATAAATAGTAAGAAAGGATGAGAAAGAACTCGAAGAATTACCAGAACCCATCTTAATAAGCCTTAATTGGAACCTTGCGTTCCCACCTGTCACCGAGGGCAGTTTGCAGGACATAGACTTCCAGATCCTCAGGGAGATAATGTATAGCGAGAACTTGGTTCTCATGACTACTAGTCTCCGCGCTTTTGGCGAGAAACTCTCTAGGAAACTCGATCTCAGTGTGGAAGAAATTGATCGCAGAATTCTGCAATGGAATAATGCTGGTGTCATTTCAAAGGTGACCGTTTTTGTTGACTTCAGAGTTCTAGGCATGAAGCTAGCAGTTTTTGACTTTAGAACAAACAGCGTTGAGGAGAAGCATGATTTCGTGAAGAAAGCAAAGGCCATGGACGGTGTTAGCAGCATAAACGTCTTCTTCGGTAATGACATTAGAGTGGGATTCGTGTCTCCTACTTCAGACGGCCTTGAGGAGAAACTCTCCATGCTGAAGAACCTCAGTGGAGACTCCAAACCAGTTATGATGGTAAGAACAGACCTCCCTAACTATGCTCCAGCGGAAGATACCTTAAAACTCAAGGCTCTGGATTGCAAGGTGATAAAATCGCTCAGACCAAATGCACGAAAGCCGGTTGGCGAAATAGCTGACGAAGTAGGAATGCCAGTTGAAGCTGTAACTCAAAGGCTACGCCGGTTGTATGAGACGCACGTGATATTTCCGTTTGTAGAGATGCGGCTTGAAAATCTTAAGGGATATCTTATCGCTTCGATGGTCTGTTTACTGGACGGAAGCCAACGCGCGAATATTGTAATGGGCTCTATGAGTCAGAAATTCGAAAACCACTTTATTAGAGTAATTCACCCAACTGCGGTTGCCATGCACCTCTATTACAGAAATCTTAATGATGTCAGCGTAGATACGACAACTGCAAAGCAGATTGCGGGAGTCCGTACAGTAAAGGTTGACTTGTTCGAGAAAATACTGATTAACTTTGATTGGATAGACGGCAAGCTCGAGCAAATTATCGCTAAATCCGTAACTACCTAGTCGTTCAGTTCAAAGGCTTTCTCACAAATTTAATTCCTAGATTCTTGACCTTTCCTGAAACCTAGAGAGAGCTCGTACAACACTGGGCATCTACTGACGGATTGCGCAACTGGAATTCAACTTTCTGGCAGTCCTCATAATCCCTACTACCATCAAAAGACCTACTA
>JACPBJ010000172.1 GCA_016180375.1 Nitrososphaerota archaeon
TGATAATCTGTCTTCGCGCCTTGACAAAACCTATAATCACTCCGAAGGTTCGTCCCACTCCGAAGAGCATTAAGCCCATGCCAAAGAGCTTGATTGGCAGGAGGCTATGCTCTAGGAGACGATCGATTAGTAGTGATGAAGCGTAGGTTGCTGAAGTTGTGTTTCCAGCCAGCAGAAGGGTATTCCAGTTTAGAAAGCTTTGAACTTCGATTAGGGAAAAGGGGAAGGTCACAAGTACTGTGATAATGGCTCCTGCCAAGATAACATAGAACAGTTTCCATGGGGCAAGCGACATGGCTTCCGGCAGCTCGATCTTCCCTGCATCCCGTCGACCCGTCTGTACGAACTGCAACAATTTGGAGAAGAAGTTGGGCAACGTCCGAGCTGTCAATTGGAGATTGATCATTATGGTGACAAGGCTTAAACCAACACCAATTAGGAGGAAGCCGAAGGCCGAGAGCTTGACGTTTCTCACCGGGTGGTCCAGAGTGGGTTCTCAAGAGGGGTGAGCTGGGTACCAATAGTGGATTCGAGCGTCTCTTCGAAGAACTTCCGCTGAGCTCTAAGAGCCTTGATGATTTGGAGGAGAAAGATATTGATCGCAAAAACTACAACGCCCAGGCCCACAAAGAGGAACTGTTCTACCGTTATCGCCATGATGCTATCGAAGAGTTTCAAACTATTGAGACCGGTAGAGGCCATCGGATAGAATGACTCGTTTACAATAGCAACTACATTCGCCACTCTTATCGGAGAAAAAACCACTAGCCCGCTAATTCCGAACAGGAAACCTAACATTGTAAGAATAACAATCTTTTGTGGAGCTATCCCTTCTGCATTGTTGGAGGGATCAATTTTGGGTGTTCCCGCAACCCTAGTCCCCAGTTCCCTAATCTCTTGCGGTGATGTTCTCCTTGAGATGATGTCAGAGAGAACCATGGGAAGCATTTTACCTTGCATGCGCAGGTTTACCACGATGGTTGCAAGGCCCAATGGGATGCCAGCGAGCATCATGGCAGCCCCAGCCATTTCTACAGGGACGACAAGACTACCTATCAGCTGCTCGATGAAGACGGCGGATTGAAAATCCGCTCCAGTAGCGGTTCCGGCAAACTGCATTCCAAGAATGTTAAGCGCGTTCAGATCCCAGATCGTCATCAGAATCCCTACGTTGAAGAATTGGATGTCTGTACCCAAGATGAGGAGCAAGGGGAATATCTTGGCGAAGAAAGGAGTCTTAGGCTCCTCTTCTATTGGAACTCCGCCAGCTTGAGCCTTGGTAATTACGTACTTCCGAGTTGCAACCAGATTCTGGACGATGAGGAAGATGAAGCCTCCAATCGCCAGCTTGAGGATGGACATCGCTAGGAGGAGAATCTGTTCTATAGAATGCTGAATGATCGTCTCTGTTGTAATAGTTTGTCGAAACGATTCAACAATCGAAGAACCAAAAAGACCTGAGAGCGGGTTAGGATTTACGCCTAAGAGCAAAAGGTTGATGAAGTTGAGCTCATTCAGATCACGTATCGTCATGAGGACAAGCCCGAAGAGGATGATGGAGAGTCCGGTCCACAGCCAAACTTTGCTTTTTGAGAAGTAGCTCTGTTCGAATCTTTGAAATTTTGATAAGTGTTCTCTTTTTAGATAGCCAAGAGGAACCTCAACCTTTCCTTCGGGAGACATTCATGTAGCGACTTCCCAAAAGCCCAAAATTCCTTACTTTGCAGGGAACCCGCGGCCGCAGGTCGTGCACTTCCAATTCTTAGATAAGAAGCCTTTCTTTTCCATCGGCTTGCCGTGATGAACAGGAGTTGACATCATTGGCGGCGTAGGCATTTTCATGCTCTTCATGAATTCCATCATAGTGTTCGCGAAGCGCATTCTTGGTCCTTCAGGCACCCAAGGCATCTCTTCCAGCGCGATCATTTTGTCTTCATTGTCAATATCCGCATGATCCTTCATCGCCATTGCTCTTGCCCTCAGGATGCGCCTAATCTGATCTTCCGTTAGTGAACCAACGACATCGGTCCTTGTTCTTATGACTGTCCTCCTCTGCTCATCAGGTAACTTTGCTAACGCTTGCATCATCACTTCTATTGAATCTGCAAGTGCTGCATCAGAACCGGTAAGAATTTCATCCCACCTTCCCTTAAGAGCGGCTTTTCTCATGTCATCTGACGCAGTCGCTAGCTGCTTCATCATCTCCTCTTGAGCCTTTACCATATCTGCGGGTCCAGCACTAGTGGGAGGAGTAGCAGGGTAAGCTTGTGTAGCAGGCATTGCCATTCCGGGCACTGGAGGCATAGGCATACCTGCTTCCTCCATGTGTTGTTTCAATGAATTCAGGAATGTCATCCTCAATTCTTCCGGTAGCTCAGGTAAACTCTCCATCATGGTCTTCATATCCGTCTCATGAACCTCTTTAGGAAGTTTCATGGCTAGCTTGAGGCGTGATTTCATTATGGTGTCCCGCTGAACAGCTGGAAGTTCAGCAATCACTCGGTTTCTGGTTCTAATCATCTTTTTTCTTTTGTCTGGAGAAAACTTCGCCAAAGCCGATATCATTTCACCCATCCCGTTAAGTCGCTGGTCTTCTGGCATCGCGGCGAACATCTCAAACCTTGACTTCATCATTGTTTTCCTTTGCTCCTCAGGAGCATCGGCAAGCATCCTCATCATATCTTCCATGTCTGCAACCTACTGCTTGGTGCTATAAGAACATACTTTAGGTTTACCCTGAATGGTTCAGTATGAACCTTAATTGCAGTCTTCCCAGTTTGTTCCGTTATTAGAAACGAGGAGGCTCCCGAACACGGTGAAGTGGTGGGCCTAATGTTAGCTTTTGAGTTA
>JACPBJ010000173.1 GCA_016180375.1 Nitrososphaerota archaeon
CGTATAACTGTTATATTAGGTTATACTTAGGTTAAGATAAATACAGCACAGATGATCTACTGCAGGATTTAATGGACCGGAGGGGATTCGAACCCTAAATGGTTATAAATCTCTAGGACTTTGGGTGACTTTACCTCCAATACACTAGTCCGGTCGCCTGTCCTTGAACTTAATCACGTTCAAATTCAAAAATAGAGAGATGCCCTCTAGCTGAGGGCTCTATACTTTCTTCCTTCTTGAGAAGAGAACTCCAGCTACTACTACTAGTACTACTCCAATTCCTATAGCGGCATATGATACTGGACTGATAGTCTCGACTGTGACTGTCTTGGTGACTTCTTTTATTACTTCCTTAGGTACTTCTTTGATAACCTCTTTTACTACTTCTTTAGGTACCTCCTTGATGATTTCCTTTGTAATCACTTGAGGTTCTGGAAGCTTATCGGGAAGGCCGAAGACCATGAGACCTCCTGGGAATCCTCCTCCTGTTCCAGAGCCTCCAAATATTTGGACCATCCTCATCTTTCCATCGGTCGTCGCACCAAATGTAGGCGGGAGCTGTATTGCCGTTCCCACTGACCTAGTCCAGATGTCTTTTCCTGTCGCTACATCCATGCAACGCACTATCCCGTCCGATGCTCCTCCACAGACCATGCCTCCAGTGACTACAGGCCCTGCTCGAGCAGGTGCCCATTCACCCTTAGTAGATTCCTTCTTCCATTTGACCTCGCCCGTGTTCAGGTCCATGGCAACGAGTTCAGCGATGGCAGGATACTGGGCACGCAATGCAGGATCATTCACATTATAGTCGCCTTTGGGAAAGTAGGGCGGTACGGGTACAATATCAGTTGAAACCAAGGCGTACCTGTCCACCTGTCTCTGATTGTAGAAGAATATGGCGTTAGTCTTGGGGTCATATGCAACAGGGCCACCGTTTCCACGGAAGTGCGGCTCAAAGTCCTTGGTCTTTGGATATTGGTACCATGGTCTCTTCATGTCACACTCATTGCCCATATTCTCGCATGTATCGGGAACCTTTTTTGGATTGGCTCCTGTAGCTTTCATCTCCCACCTATCATAGGAGTAAATGAGCTTACCTGTATCTGCGTCAAGAACTAATGGGACTCCTATCCCTCTCCCTGTTTGCACTACAAGATCCTTCTTCTCACCCTTGACTGTGGCACCCTTTATGAGCAGAGTACCTTCCTTCAGCTCCTCATTAGGTCCTAGACTATGGGGGGTCCACTGGTAATACCACTTCAACTCTCCCGTCATCGCATCTAGAGCCACTATTGAGTTGGTATACAGAGTCGGGCCCGGCCTAAAGGTCGCATTTCCGGTAAAGTAGGGATCCGTTGTTCCTAAGTAAGCAATGCCTTTGTCCTCGTCTACAGCTGTGTTACCCCATGGACCTCCTGCTCCATTCATGTCACATCTAGTTCCCCAGTCCCCCACCGCCAGAGCAGGATCGATGTTTCCCTTTCTAGCATCATTAGCTTGTTTTGGTTCCCATTTACAGTCTGGTGCAGGCGGGTTTACGTACCATCTCCATAGAAGTTTTCCTGTACTAGCATCATATCCCCCCACGAAACTCCTTGAAATAAAGTCAAGGGGTGTTACCGGGACTATCAGGACATTTCCTTTCTTGTACAGAGAGGGGGCATATTCTATGGCCATGGCATACCTATCACTTTCTGGATATCTCGTACCCGGAACCTCCTTCTGGATGTCACCTATGCGGAGCACTTCTTTGCCTGTCAGGGGATCGAGTATCACAACATCACCCCATCCTTGGATATTGGCAGGGACATGGAGTTTCCCGTTAAGGTAATTCATTGTATGAATATGCTTAGGACTGGCGCCAGGTGGAAGGTTAGGTGGAAGTTTACTCTCGCGGACTGATCTCCAGATCTCCTTCCCAGTGTCAAGACTAAATGCAACTACGTCCCCGAACTGATCTGCGACATAGACAAGACCGTTTACTATCAAAGGCATGGTTACGAACCCCTGGCCCACGGGGCTAGGAGGTGGGCATGTGGGAACATTACCAATGAATCGACGTCCCGCGCACGCTCCCGATGTAAGTCCTGAGCTTCCCTGTAGGTTTGCTAAGGGAAATGGGTACAGCCATTTCAGTTCAAGTAATTGGGCATTATCCTTTGTTATCTGCGTCTGCGGACTATAGTTTGTGCCATGTCCATCGTACCACACCCACTCCCAGTCTGCTCCCGGAACTTTTTGCTGGGCAGATGCACGAGGAATGGCAGGAATAGCTGCGAACACCGTGCTCAAGACGAGTATTGCTATCACAGAAACCGAAAGAATGATAGATTTTCCTATCATGAACCCAGTCAGCCGATTCCTAGTATATAAATACCTAACATGTTCGGGTTTTTTCTTCGTCAATTGTCGAATAAAACAATATTGAGACGTTTACTTCTGGGCAGAGGCCGAATGATAGTACGATTTACCGTGTGGATCTTTCCTCCATCTTCATAATAAAGCAACCTCCATCGACCCTTACCCAGACAAGTCTATCTCCTGGCTTAACATCTCTAGAGCTTTGCGTATGTCTTTGACTAAGCTTACCTT
>JACPBJ010000147.1 GCA_016180375.1 Nitrososphaerota archaeon
AGGGTATTGGACGAGATTGCGGAGCAAGCTCCTTACATTAAGATCATCGGAAATCAGGAAAACGCAGTGAAGAAGATTGAGTACAGAACGGATAGGTTCCGCGTCAAGCGAAAAGAGCGGGGCATTAAAGTGTATCAGATTCTCGAGGATTCAAAAGAAGCAAGAAAAGAGAAGACGGATGAATACACTAAGGTAAAATTCCTGAAGTCGATAAGCAAATCCAAAGATGCGATATTTATCTATAAGGATACGACCGTCCACTTAATCCTCGGAGCAGAACTCTGCGCCATCAGGATCCAATCTGAAGAATACACGAAAGCCCAAGAGCTGAATTTCGATGAGTTGTGGAAAGTGGCGCGGCGATGAGAAGAACAAGCAACTGCTGTTAAGCGTTGCGACAATAAAATACAAGGGGTTGAGAAATGAGATAGCTGGTTACATTACGGCCATAATCCGTGGCGAAGAAAGCACTGGGGAAGAGGAAGAAGGACAAACATTGGAGCAAGCTATTGCTAAGCCAGCGGATGATCAACCCTGATCACGGTCAAAGCATGTGGATTTTTGGGAAAATCATTAGGTAAGGTTCTCGATATAGATTCCAGTGGTGTTTCTGTAGGGGCATTGCTGATGATGCTTCAGGCAAGGATGCCTAAAAGCGACGAACCCCCTCTTTCAAGGGCAAACACGCTTGTCGCGGTCAATGGAGTTGAAGTTTCAGCGCTAAACGGCGAAGATACAAAACTTTCTGATGGGGATGTCATTATGCTGATTCCTGTGAGCCACGGTGGCTAAGATGTTCTCTTTCAGGCTTCACGACGGCAATACTTGCCTAGGTATAAGAGTAAGAGCGAAAGGCGTTGTAGAGCCAAAAGACATTCTAGATGAGCTGAGAAGAAGGTTCCCAAAGCTCGTTCTCCAGATAATTTCTGACAAAGCGGTCTATGATGACGAACATCTGAAATGGGTAGCAAGGCAGAGCTGGCTTGCGAAGGATAGAGCCATAATGCTTGCAAAGAGGGTCGAGCTTGATTTGCTCATGCGGGTTGCTGGAGTAGCCCAGATAGCTGATGCGTTGAAGGTTGCAGGGGCAAGCAAAGACGAACTCTTCCTAATCCTTGGGATTGGCGAAGAGCGTGCAATTGGCAGTTTACGCTCTTGGGTAAAGAGGGAATTTAACATAATAAGACCCGGCATGGCCAAGACTATACCGACCCAATTTTCAGTCAGCAGCAACGAGCTAAATGTTGTAGGAGTGGGAAAAGAAGACCTGCTGCTGGCTGAGAGAGGCCTCATCGAAATATTGGAAAAATACTAGAGTTCTCTCCTGAATTTTTCAGTGCTTAGAATATCATCAGGCTTGAGTAGAGATAAGCCTGTAATTCCTCCTACAATCTCGATCAACAATACCCAATCAGGGTTATCCAGGTCAACTTTTCTATCTATATGCGATGCAGATTTCTTGATGAGTTCTTCTCTTGAAATGTGGGTGTGCCTTTTCTCTACGGTTATTCTGAAACTCTCTTTCTTGGGTATCGACTTCCCTAACTCTGCTGAAGCACGAACTATACTGTTAATCTCTGTAGGCACCGTCTTTTGAATTGGAATTATTCGCTGAACCGTTCTCAAGAGCCAAGGCTGCATCTTGATAGTTTCCTGAACTTTGTCGAGTAATTTACTATTCGCATCTGAAGATAGCAACAATACTCCTCCAGGCTCAGCCTTTCTTAGTTTCGAGCCTGAATCTCCAAGCGAAGACAGCAGTTCGTAAAGCTCAGAAGCCGCTCTATCCTCGAAGCCTCTTATCGTCGTAACAATAAAGTCAAAATTCTGCATTTCACAGACCCAAAGCCCTTTTTGATATTGCCTTCTCCCTGAGTACCTTGATTTTATCATCAACAATCTCAATTACTGTAGACTCAGCCTTCAACGGCGTATTGCCTCCATCAAGCAAAATATCATAAACGGAAGGAAGAACTTTTTTCACCTCCTCAGCACTTGTCGGCGACTTCAAGCCAGACTTGTTGGCACTGGTTCCTACTAATTTTCCTCCTGCAAGCTTGATGAGCGCCAAAGCGCATTCATGGTCTGGAACCCTGACTCCAAGTTTTCCTGTTCCCACAGACAGTATTCGGGGAAGCCTCTTGTCAATGATTTTGCTGACAATTGTTAGAGGTCCGGGCCAGAATTTTTGTGCGAGTGAAACAGCTTTCGGTGGAAACTTAACAAGTTTGCTGGCTTCTTCAATAGAAGAACATAGAACGGGGAGAGGTTTTTCTTCCCTTGCCTTGATCTTAATGACTCTCAAAATCGCTTTCTCATTATAAGGATCACAACCAATACCATATACGGTATCGGTCGGGTATACGACAACTCCTCCCTTTAGCACCGCTTCAGCCGCCTTTTTTATGGCTGATGGAGTGCATCTGAATTCTTCCAAGAGATGACATGAGGATGGTAAATGCTTATTAACGTAATCAAGTCGATGTCCGAGCCGAACGTAATTGAGTGAGGAAGACTTCGAAGAAGATTTTGAAGAGGATTTCGAGGAAGATTTTGAAGAAGAAGAAGACTTCGAGGAATAACTGAACTTCCCGAGTCACTTTTCCATATCAAAGATTAAGTACTTTACAGTTTTCGGATGCTCCGTGAAAGCAATAGCAATTCCAGCGCTGGTCATAAATTTCAAGAACTACGAAGAAGTATTTGATGATGGAGCATTAGAATTAGCCAAAGCGGCTCAGAAAGTTTCGAAGAAGCTCAAAGCCTCGATAGTTGTCTGCCCTCCTACCCCTTCCTTAATTGAAGTGTGCAGAGGCGTATCCCTACCAGTATTCGCACAGCATGTAGATCTTGGGAAGCCAGGCACCTCCACGGGTGCTATCGTGCCAGAGGTTGTGAAAGCCATTGGAGCCAGAGGCTCGCTGATAAACCACTCAGAGAAGAGACTACCATTGTCCCAGATCAAATCAACGATAGAGAGACTTCGCAGCATGGAGATGGTTTCTCTATCATGCGCGCAGACACCTGATGAAGTTGCTGCCATAGCGAAATTGGCTCCTGACTGGCTTGCTGTCGAACCTCCTGAACTAATCGGCTCGGGGAAAGCTGTTTCCAAGGTCAGGCCTGAAGTCGTCACCGATTCTGTAGTTGCTTGCAAAAAGGCAAATACCAAAGTTAAGCTTCTCTGTGGGGCTGGCATAGTGACGGGAGAAGATGTTGAAGCTGCCATCAAGTTAGGCGCCAAAGGGATACTTGTTGCCAGCGGAATTGTAAAGGGGAACGATTGGGAGAAGAAGATAGAGGAACTCGCTTTACCGATGGCATGATTTATTTTTCTCCAAATCAAACCTGCAAATATGTCACTTTTTGTCATCCTTGAGAATTCCCTAGTTTCTGACGACGAAGATAAGAAATACAGAGGTACTCATCTGAAGTATGTTGAGGAACTGTATAAGCAAGGAAAAGTCTTCGCGGCTGGAAGGTTTCTTGACAATAGTGGAGGCATGATTATTGTTAATGTTGGGAGTAGGGAGGAGGCGGAAAAGATCACCATTAATGATCCCTATAGCATCAACAAGATTAGAGATTATACGATCAAGCGTTGGGATAGTGTGTTCTAGTTAACGGCCATCGTACAATCTTTCGGCAAGCATTGCAGGGAGGCCTGCTGAACGAATTTTGTTAGCTGCCGCATCAATATTATACCCGACTCTACGGTGTTCCACCATGGGAACGCCATCTTCAACCGTCAGTATTGCAAAACTAGCTCTTTCGTCTCCATCTCTTGGTTGGCCAACAGAGCCTGGATTCAATATTACTCCATTTTTACTGCTCCATAGAAAAGGCACATGTGTGTGCCCTAGTGCAATAATGTTAGCATCCTCTTTCTGCAGGTAATAGTCGAAGAAATGGCTATGAGTTTCCTCGTAAACATACTCGTATAGAGGGTCATTCGGACTGCCATGAACCAAACAAATTCTAACACCATCCAACTCTATCAGTTTCTTTTCCTCCAGAGAAGAAAGAAATTCCACGTTTGCAGAAGTTAATACCTGCCTTGTCCACAGAATCGCTCTTGCTGCCATGGAGTTGAACCAGCCTGTATTCCCAGTAATGGTAGCCTCCTCATGATTCCCCTTTATGATGGTACAATTGCGATCCTTAATCCATTCAAGAACTTCATTCGGATTTGCACCATAGCCTAAAGAATCTCCAAGCACTATGACCTTGTCGACATCAAGATTCTTTGCGACTGCTTGCAAAGCCTCTAAATTGGAGTGGATGTCAGAAAGGATTGCGATGCGTTTCATCTAATACCCTTAGAGGATATGTTCACCATTGACTATAATTTTCTTTACTCCATCCTCTAAGAAAAACCTTAGCAAGAAATTCGCAAGGTGCTATATTGTCACAATTCGCATCTAAGTGGACAAAGCCTCAAACCTCCGGGTTTGGAGAACGTATCAAAGACTCAGTACGACCAGCGGGACCGCTCAAGCCAAGACTTGAGCAGGCAATAAGACAGATACAAATCCAGACCAGCAGACTGGATCAGACGGAAACAAAACTGCGTGAAAGGGACGCATCTATCTTCAACAAAGTAGTTGCGAATATACAGAAACACGACATGGATCATGCAACAGTATATGCAAACGAATTGGCAGAAGTCAGAAAGATGAACAAGATGGTCACTTCAGCAAAGCTAGCATTAGAGCAAATAGTGCTTAGACTTAACACAGTGCAAGAGCTAGGCGACGTCGTCGTAACACTGACACCTGCGATGGCAGTGATCAAGAACGTCAAGTCGGGACTGATGACAGTGCTACCACAAGCAGAGCATGAAATCGGAGAGATCAGCGGACTACTCAGCGGAATACTCGTCGACGCAGGACAGATGGGCGGATACACACTGAACTTCGAAGCGGCAGGCGAAGAAGCGGAAAAGATCCTCGGCGAAGCCAGCGCAGTCGCAGAACAGCGCATGAAGGACAAGTTCCCAGACCTCCCAGCCGGAATAGCAGGCAATTCCCTCGGCATTTCCTCCTAAAGGAGGAAGAAGGTGTCGATCAATCCTCTGCACGCCCCAGAGGCTCACTTTGGAGCTGCGAAGGGTTGGTCGGTACTCCCCTCTTTTTTTCTTGCAAACTTGCGTTTACTATAACATTAACAGTGGTGGTTTGATTTGAAATTCCTCTCCTACTTTCGTCGTTCCAGAAAAGAAGTGATGCGCGAAAAGATAAACCGCGCAATTAAGGGAATAGAGGTTCATAGGAGAGAAATCGATAATCTGAAATTAAGATTAGAGAACAGAAGAAAGACACTTTATGAAATCATGATCAAAGCCAAGCAGAATCGCGAAGATGCAAAAGCCGTTGTATATGCAAATGAACTTGCCGAGCTCAAGAGGGTCATCAGAGTAGTTACGACAAGCCAGCTGGCTCTGACACAGATTGTAACCAGAATGGAAAGCATGAGAGATGTTGGCGATGCAATATTCCAGATGAGCACAGCAATGGAAGAGGTTGGCAAGGTGAACAAATCGGTCTCGGACATAATCCCCTCGTTCAATGGTGCCACGGAGCAGATCAACTCAACGCTGTCAGAGACCATGACCGACCTTGGACAAGTTTCTCCTGGCATCAGCATCAATCTGGAAAACGATTCCAGCAGCGACATTATCGAATCGGCTATGCGTTATGCCGATGAGAAAGTATCAGAGCTTAAGGAAGACAGAGCAGCTCTACCAAAAATTAGAGATGGCCATCTGATAGACCAGGTGAAGAAGGTCGCATTGCTCACGACTGGCGACGATGAAGATCCAGAATCAGAATTCACGCCTGTTGTGCTTTCAGTCCCCAGAAAAGAAGTGGTTGAGAACAAAGTTGAGAACTACTACAAAATGAATGGGGGCAGGTTCACCATTATGGAAGCTGCTGCAGAGCTCCAGTTGCCTTTGAGAGATGTTGGAACGGCGGTAGTTTCCCTTGCGAGCAAGGGGAAGATCAAGTTGAGTAGGGACGATCTTGTATGAGCGTACAAGCGGCAAAAGAACTTGAGGAAGCAGCGACAAATTATGCGGCGGAAGCGATAAGGCATGACTCGCATGGCGCCAGAGGAAAAGCCATCCAGATGTACCAGATGGCAATCCAAACACTCCTGAAACTAGCGCATCTGTACCCTGATTACAAACTGAACAAACTCTACATGGACAGGGCCATGGCCTATCAGGAGAGAATTAAAGCTCTGCAGAACGCTCATGGTCTTCTCCCACCTGACGAGAAGGCCTCAGAGGAGGAAACCGAATCGGCAGACACTAATGCACCTTCTGGTCCTGCAATGGTAGAGCATCTCAAGGCATCATACAACGAACTTGTTATGCAGGAGAAACCCAATGTCAAGTGGGACGAAGTTGTAGGCCTTGACGAAGCAAAAAATGCGATTAGAGAAGCCATAACATTCCCTGTGATTAGACCAGATCTGTTCCCTCTTGGTTGGCCCAGAGGAGTTCTACTTTATGGTCCTCCTGGCTGTGGTAAGACGATGCTAGCAGCTGCAACTGCTGCTGAAATTGATGGATACTTTGTAGATGTTGACGCAGCATCAATAATGTCGAAGTGGCTCGGCGAAGCCGAGAAGAATGTTGCAAAGCTCTTCCAATCTACCCGAAAGATGCTCGATAAAGGGGCTGTGATAATATTCATCGATGAAATCGATTCGCTTCTAGGATCAAGGAGCCAAGAAATTGGCGGGGAAGTTAGGGTAAGAAATCAATTCCTAAAGGAGATGGATGGTATTGCTGACAAGGGCAAGAACATTCACCTCTATGTCATTGGAGCGACCAACAAGCCATGGACTCTTGACTGGCCTTTCCTGAGAAGGTTCCAGAAGAGGATCTACGTCCCTCTTCCAAATCCACAAGCAAGAGGTGAAATGCTGAAACTCTACACCGCTCCGCTCAAATTAGATCCAGATGTTGATATGGAAGAACTTGCGAAGATAACCGATGGTTATTCAGGAAGCGACGTGAGGGACATCTGCCAAGGAGTTCAGCTTAAAGTGGTTAGAGAACTCTTCCAGAGCGGAAAAGCGGATGATATGGAGAGCCAGCCGAGGCTTATCACTCTAGGTGATTTCAAGCAAGTTTTGGAATCTAGAAAGCCCAGCGTATCGGTAGAGATGCTCAGGGCTTATGCGAACTGGTCAGACAATTACAAAGCACTCTAGGTTTGGCAATACTGATGCAAAAGAAATCCTTACTGAGTCTTCGTAGCTAACACTAGTCCCGGCAATGATCTGACACGCCGAGGATTCGTGAAACCAGCTGCAATGAGCCAGCTTGAGACCTCATTAACCGAATAAGTTTGCCCACCCACAGTGACCAAGTAATTCAATCCAAAGAACCTGACGATAGCCTTGGAGGTAGGGCCAACAGCCGTGCCAGCAAGTTGGTCGAATATAACAACCAAACCGCCAGGATTGAGTGCGCCAGCCACTTTACGAAGCAGCTCAGTGTTCTTGTCCGGCGAATATGAATGATGTTGAAAAGCAGAGCAACGTCATAGCCACTGCCAAGGTCGTCAACCCAGAAATCACCCTCATGCACAGAGACTCGGTCGGGCATATTTTCTAAAGCGATTGTTTCTCTAGCAACCTCCAGAGGCTGTCGCTTATCGAAGATGGTTGCAGACAAGCCTGTATATTGGCGACAGAACATCACACTGTACATGCCATGCCCACTCCCAAGGTCTAGCAACTTCCGAGCTGTCGATGGTAGTTTCACCTTGGTGATTATGCCTTTGCCAGTCCAACGTGCAATAGCCATCTCAAAGAAGTTGAAAATTCTCCAGCTGTCAGGCTGTTGGTTGAACCATTCATAGATTGTTAATGGTGGCTTTCCCTTAAGGACTGATTCCTCCAGATACATTCTCCAGAACTCAAACACCCTGCTGTGCCAGATCTTGACCATGTCAATCATGCTAACCGGTGATTTTTGGAGCAACCACTTGGCCGTTAACGCGGTATTCGCATAGCGACTCTTGGTCTTCTTGACATAACCGAAAGCCTCGAGGAACTCAAGCAACACTTTGGTGCCACGCTTATTGGACTCTATGCAATTTGCAAGCTCGTCTGCTGTAAGGGAACCATCACCAAGAGCTTCGAAGACACCGAGCTTAAGGGCCAATGCGATCGCTTGGAAAGCTCCTGCCCAAAAATATCAAAAAGAAGGCCGGGCCCTCTATTGAGATTAAGCAAGACAAGGCGCTCAATAAGATTAGGTAAAACAGGCATGCATCTTATTGGATGTCCTTCTATAAGTACCTAAGGAGTTAGCCTAAACTGGTCCCTAGGGTAGAGCACAACTTCCCTAATGTTACTCTTACCTGTCAGCACCATCATGAACCTGTCAAAGCCAAAGCCCCAGCCTGAGTGAGGGGGCATGCCCCAGTCAAATACCTGCAGATGCGTCGAAAAACTCTCCAATGACAAGCCTGCACTTTTCAATCGCTCCTCCAGCTCTTTCCTGTTCGAAACCCTCATACCGCCAGATGCTAGTTCAAGCGCACCATGCTGAAGATCGAAAGACCTGCTAAGATCGGTTCCCTCTTTCCTTGCTATGTAGAACGGCTTTAATGATGCGGGCCATTCGTCCAAGAAGTAGAAAGAAGGATGTTTCTTCCCTAGAACTCCAAGAGCCTGGTCTGACAGGTCCTCGCCAAACTTTACGCCGATTCCTTCCTTCTCGAGCTCGTCTACGGCCTGCGAATAAGAAACCCTCTCAATCGACTCAGGAACCCTCAAATCATGATTGAGCAGTTGAAGCTCGTTCGGGCAGCTCTGTTTTACGTCCCTAATTGTTGTTTTTACCATATCCTCGAGAATGTCCATGACATCCTTCTCATCAGCAAAGGCAGCTTCGATGTCAACACTCACGAATTCATTCAAATGTCTCCTTGTGTGAGATTTTTCTGCTCTGAAGAAGGACGCAATCTCAAAAACCCTGTCAAGTGATATCGTAAGCTGCTCTTTGTAGAGCTGAGGGCTCTGGGCGAGATAGCCCTTTTTGCCGAAATAGTCCATTGAGAAGAGCGTTGCTCCTCCCTCAGCTGCTTGTCCAATAATCTTCGACGTACTCACCTCTACAAACCCGTGCTCTATGAGAGCCTTCCTCACGCTCTGAAGTGCCGCGTGTCTTATTTTGAAGATAGCAAGATTCTCTGGATTCCTTAAATCAAGAGCCCTCGCATCAAGCCTCTTGTCTGGATTTGTATCGATTCTTCCTGTGGGATCCAGAGGGAGTGGGTGTACAGCCTCTGAAAGGACTTGAAACTGCTGTATTTGCACTTCAACAGGCACGTTCTTTGCCTTGCTTTCTTTGAGAAGGCCCTGCGCCACTATGACGCTCTGCCTAGAGGTGTTAGCTATTATATCAAATACCTCAGGAGAGACTTCCTGCTTCTTGGCAACTAACTGACAAACTCCTCGGGAGTCTCTTAGCGTGATGAACATAAGGGAGCCTAACATCCTGACATCCTCTACCCATCCTGCTACAGATACCCTCTTCCCCTTTTCCTCCGAGAGGAGATCGGATGAATAATGAGTCCTCTTGATTTCCAATATCTAATCCCTATTGCTTCTCGAACTCTGCTAGTAACTCTATTCCTCTCACTGTCTTCACCATCTTCTTAACCAGATCGAGATCGAGGGGGAACCTTTCAGTTCTCCTCCCCATTATTATCGCTCTGGTCATCTTGCTCCCATCAGGAAGCCATACTTGGTTCACTGAAAGTATTCTAACGGGATAAAAAAGATCATCAAGGAGTTTTCTATCAGTTGCCTGAGCATCAACCAACCACATCTTATTCCCCATATCGTGCTCTATTTTCCTCCTAAGCACGTTATCCCTTCTCAAACTTACTACGTCACCAGAGTTCAAGACCATTATAATAGAGCCGTCAATATCATAGGCGCGAACAAGAGAGATTCTGTCGAGTTCGGGAATCTGTGATGCAAGTTTTACCAACCTATTTGAAACGTCCACATCTGCCTTTGTAATATGCCCACTCCTCAGCTTGGCATCACATTTCGGGCAGAGAATGCCTGCTTTGGCATCGAAGTTGCAGATGGGAAGCTTCATGGGGTCACCATTTGACTAAGGGCGAGCATAAAAATATAACCAGACTCGTTGCGTTGCTTCCTAAAATCAGACTATTCGATGATGAGTTACTCCCATGTCGAACATACCATCTATCCCCTATATAGGAAATCATGCGCGGGTATACTATTCACGAATAGAATTCTAAGTTATCTATTCTAATACCATCACACTCCAGTAGTAAATTACTCAAGTACTCGTCTTTCTTTATATTGCCTCCCCCCCGCTCGTACTAATCAGAGGAGCACCTTCAATCAATCTGAGATAAACGCTTAAAAGAATCGCAATAACGATGTTCTTCTGATATCGAAGAATGGAACAATATCAAAATAAAGTACAGCTCGATACGAGGGGCCTATTCTGCCCAGAACCTGTATTCAGAACCAAAACAGCAATGGACAAACTAGCAGTTGGAGAAGTTCTGGAGCTTTGGGCAGATGATCCAGCAGCGGAAGAAGACATCTCAAGATGGGCGAAGCGTACAGGCAACGAAGTACTTTCAATACGCAAGGAAGGTAGGGATCTAATCTTTCTGATCAAGAGAAAGTAAAAATCCTTACAACATGGTTATATTGAGGTAGTTAATCACGGATAGCAGTTCGCAGTTGGCAAGGTCACTAGCTACTGAATTGAGCGTAGCAGGCGTAGGAAATACACCGCAGATTCTGCTTAACTCGTTTAAAATTAAGAACTCGAACATATTTGCAAAACTAGAGTGGTATAACCCATTCGGCTCTGTGAAAGATAGACCGGCTGTATGGATGATTACTGAGGCAGAGAAGCAAGGACTTCTCAAGAGAGGCAAGTCAGTAATAATGGAACCTACTTCTGGTAATACAGGCATAGCATTAGCAGGCATGGCCAAGATGCTTGGCTACAGGTTCGAAGTAGTCATCCCTCAGAAGGTCAGCGAAGAGACCAAGGTGATTCTGAGGAAGTTCAGTTCAAAGATTCTTGAAACTGAAGACGATCTGTGCCCAAGAGTGGGTCCAGGAACAGATCAGTCGATTGCTCTAGCCTCCGCAATAGTAAAAGGCCATCCTGGAGAGTACTTTATGCCTAATCAGTATGAGAACGATGCTAACTTTATGGCTCATTACTATAGCACAGGTCCTGAAATTTGGAATGATTCAAAAGGTAGGGTTACCCACTTTGTCACAGGTGTAGGGACTGGAGGCACGGTAACTGGCGTCGGAAAGTTCCTCAAGGAGAGAAATCCAAATATCAAAATACACGGAGTAGAGCCCCAGAAAGGTCATCATATCCAAGGATTAAGGAATCTGAAGGAATCAAACCCCCCAGCACTCCTGAGTAGAAGACTGGAAGTGATCGATCATTGGATGGAAATCACCGACAAAGAGGCATTCGAAACTGTCAAGGCAATTGCGGACAAGGAGGGTCTGTTCGTGGGACCTTCTTCTGGTGCGGTGCTCGCAGCTGCGATAAAGGTTGCTGAGGAGCATCCAAGCGAGAATATAGCAGCGATTTTCGCTGATGATGCAAGAAAGTACAAGAGCGTCTACAAGGAATTTCGCATCTTTACAGATGAAGAATTCGACAGGCTCGTGAAAACTGCAAAACACCTGCCGAACATTCCATTCCTGCTCTAAATTTACTCATTCCTGCTTATCTTATCATGCTTCTTTAGGATGTTTGGAATTTCGCCAATCAAATCTGTAGGTAGTATCCGCATTCCAAACTTCTCGGCTGCCAATTCTCCACATTTACCATTGATGTAAGCTCCAAGTACTGCTGAAGTGAATGGTTCAATACCCTTGGACAACAGCGCAGCCAGAATCCCTGAGAGAACATCACCAACGCCTCCAACAGTCATGGCAGGAGAGCCAGCACCGTCGACCGCAATTCTCTCTCCGTCAGAAATGATGTCAGCATGCCCTTTGACGAGAATTGTTACACCGAGTGATTTCGCTACCTTCTTCACAGTTTCCTTGCGTTCCTCAAGGGAATCCGTTAACTCTATGCCAGAAATTCGCTTAAACTCGCCTGGATGCGGCGTAAGTATAACATCCTTCCCAGGCAGATCAGTTACGATTTCAGGTTGAAGGGCATCGGCATCAATGACCAATTTGACCTTGCTTAATGATAGCTCAATAGCAAGTTTCTTTAGACCTTCTGGGCGCTGCTTACCAGCACCCGGCCCTATTACACATGCATCAACTTTAGGCATCCATGAGAGAATTTTGTTTGCGCAACCCAGAGTTATCTTGTAATCGGGAAGAGGATACACTATCAGGGATGGAGACATTGCTCTTACAGGAACCGAAATAGGTTCAGGTACAAAAAGGTATACCAAATCTACTCCTGTTCTATATGCGGCGAGCCCAGCCAATGTTGGCGCTCCATGATATATCCTGCTTCCCCCAATTACTGCTACAATACCATTCTGGCCCTTGCGCGAATCAAAACTTCTGGGGGGCAGTGCCTTCCCAAGCAAGTCTTCTATTTGCTTCAATTGCGACACGGACTTCTAACTATGGTATGTAATAATTGCGTCGCTGCGGCAAAGGTTTTTCAAGAACTTTAATCCGACTTCCCTAGGAATGGACAACGGCATAAGAGTTGGCTTGACCTTTGATGACGTGCTCCTCATGCCCAAAAACATACCGATCATCAGTGCAAATATGGATACCGTGACAGAATCGGCCATGGCAATTACCATGGCCAGACAAGGGGGCATCGGCATTGTTCACAGATTCCTCTCGATTCAAGAGCAAGTTATAGAGGTTGTTAAAGTCAAAAGATCTGAAGGAATTCTCATAGAAGAACCAGTCACAATCTCTCCCGACAAAAAGCTGCGGGAAGCTATCAGCCTGATGAAAGAGCATGGTATTGGAGGAATTCTGGTTACAAAAGAAGGCAAGCTAGTAGGGATACTGACGCGTAGGGATACCCTCTATGAGGAGAATCAGGAACTAGAAATCCAGCAGGTAATGACTAAACATGTTATAACCGCCCCTCCCGGTACGAGCATCGATGAGGCAAAGAGAATTCTGAAGCAGCACAAAGTCGAGAAACTTCCTATCGTTGACAAGGATGGAAAGATAAAGGGCCTCATCACGAGCAAGGACATTGTGAA
This sequence comes from Nitrososphaerota archaeon, assembly GCA_016180375.1. Taxonomy (GTDB): domain Archaea; phylum Thermoproteota; class Nitrososphaeria; order Nitrososphaerales; family UBA57; genus JACPBJ01. The sequence continues at coordinate 13,251 of JACPBJ010000147.1, forward strand.
GAGGCAGGAATTCCCACAAGCATCTAAGGACCCGAAGGGAAGGCTCAGAGTTGGAGCTGCTATAGGCGTCAAGGATGACTACATGGAGAGGGCGAAGGCATTGATGGATGCTGGTGCTGATATTCTGGTCGTTGATATAGCGCATGGCCATTCTGACCTTGCGATAAGAGTCGTTAACCAGATTCGGGATAAATTTGGTCCGGTCGAATTAATCGCTGGCAATGTTGCCACTGCAGAAGGAACTCGCGATCTTATCGACGCAGGAGTAGATGCTGTGAAAGTAGGTGTGGGAGCAGGTTCTATATGTATAA
>JACPBJ010000174.1 GCA_016180375.1 Nitrososphaerota archaeon
GGCGAAGCTAAGGCGAAAGTATCTCCCGCTTCCCTGCATTTCGCAGCCAGAGATAGTAAGGCATTTCACGCGTCTCTCCCAGATGAATTATGGCATTGATCTTGGATCATACTACCTTGGGAGCTGCACGATGAAGCATAACCCGAAAGTTTCGGAGAGGATAGCCTCAAACCCAAATTTCTCAGAGCTACATCCATACCAAGACGAAGACTCTGTTCAAGGCGTACTACAAATTTTCTATGAATTGTCAGGGATGCTTGCTGAAATTACTGGGACGGACAAAGTTTCACTTTCACCTGCAGCTGGCGCGCAGGGAGAGTTCGTTGGTGCGCTCATGATCAGAAAACATCTGGAGGAATTGCATGAAAAGCAAAGAGATGAGATGCTCGTCCCTGATTCTGCTCACGGGACGAACCCGGCAACTGCAACCATGGCAGGTTTCAAAGTTGTCAAGATACCTTCTGATGAAGAAGGGCTAGTCGATATCGAAGCTCTGAAAGCTTCTGTATCAAAGAGAACTGCGGGGATGATGCTGACTGTTCCAAATACTCACGGGCTCTTCGAGAAAAAAATCAAGGAGATCTGTGCGACTGTCAGAGAAGCTGGAGGGCTGATGTATTATGATGGCGCGAATCTTAATGCTATTCTCGGAAGAGCGAGGCCTAGAGACATGGGCTTCGATATCGTTCATCTAAATCTCCACAAAACTTTCGCAACTCCTCACGGAGGAGGAGGCCCCGGAGCCGGTCCTGTCGGAGTCAAAGAGTCTTTGGCTGATTATCTTCCTATTCCTCTGATAGAGAAGAAGAGCGACAGGTTCGCGTTGAAGTATGATGTTCCGAAAAGCATAGGCAGGATCAAGAACTTCTACGGCAATTCTGGCCTTCTTCTCAGAGCCTATGTTTACATCAGGTTGTTCGGCAGTGAAGGTCTTCCAAAGATTTCTGAGCAAGCTGTTCTGGCTGCGAATTATCTGCTTGCAAAGATCAGTGGCCCCGATTATGCACTATCGCATAAAACCAAAGAGCCTGTAAAGCACGAATTTGTTGTCAGCGTAAAGAACCTAACCTCAGCAACAGGAGTCAGAGCCATGGATGTTGCTAAAGCTATTCTTGATGAAGGACTGCATTCGCCAACGACATACTTCCCTCTAACTGTTGAGGAGGATTTGATGATAGAGCCTACGGAATCAGAGCCACTGGCATCTCTGGACAAGTATGCTGAAGTTCTGAAGAAGATCGCTGAAACTGCTCGCAGAAATCCCAAAGAGGTTCTTGCAGCGCCAAGAAATACGGCGGTTGGAAGGTTGGATGAAGTCAAGGCGAACCATCCGCTTACTCTTACGCTAAATTGGAGCAAACTTGTGAAGTAGGTTGAAGAGTACTCCTCTCTTCACTTACCACAAGGAAAATGCCAACATGGTGGAGTTTGCTGAGTATGAAATGCCTCTATGGTATAGCAACATCTCTGAGGAGCATCTTGCTGTAAGGAATTATTGCGGCGTCTTCGACATTTCTCACATGGGGAGGCTTATCTTTGAGGGAAAAGGTTCTACTTCTTTTTTGGATTATCTGGTTCCTTCCAATATACTAAACCTTGCAATTGGAAAAGGCGTCTACAGTGTTCTTTGCAATGATTCCGGGGGCATTATTGATGACATCATAATCTTCAGAATTAGCGATGCAAAGTACTTTGTTGTTGTCAATGCTGCAAACTTGCAGAAGGACTTGGATTGGTTTAACCAGCACAATAAATTCGGAGTGAAAATTTCTGATATGACTAAGGGCCGAAAGCTGTTGATGTTCTTGGAAAGTCGTTGGGTATTGATGCTGCCAACATGCAGAGGTTTGCGATTGCTGAATACAGCATTGATGGAGATCTATGCTTAATCTCGCGCTCTGGTTATACCGGAGAAGACGGTTTTGAAATTGTTGTTATGGAGACTTCCTATGACGACCCAACTAAAGCTTTGAACATTTGGGACAAGTTAAGATCGTATGAAGGATTGAAACCTTGCGGGCTCGGAGCCAGAGATACCCTCAGGCTGGAAGCAGGTTTGTGCTTGTACGGTCAAGACCTCAATGATAGCATAAGCCCAATTGAAGCAGGACTTGCTTGGACAGTTTCAAGGGACAAGGGCGACTATATTGCAAAGAGCATCATTGAGGGTCAAATGCAAAGCGGTACAAGAATCTCCAGAATTGGAATCGAAATGGTTTCTCAGGGGATTCCTCGGAAAGGTTACCCCATATACAAAAGAGAGAAAGTTGGAGAAATAACTTCGGGGACATTTTCCCCTCTGCTGAAGAAGGGCATCGCTATGGGATATGTACCTTCAGAATTCGCGAAAGTTGGAGAGGATATCGAAGTTGAAATTAGAGGCCAAAGAGCCTCTGCAAAGATCGTAAAGCCTCCCTTCTATAATCAGAAACTCTACGGCTGGAAGAGGGCAAGGAAGGATTAATAGCCCTGAAAAATTTGTGGCGGGACATTGAAAGCAGGGAAGTACGAAGTCATTGAGGGTCTGCTTTACACGAAAGAGCATGAGTGGGTCAAGATTGTCGATAACAGAGCAATTATTGGAATAACTGATTATGCTGCCCAGCTCTTGCACGAAGTAGTCTATGTTACTCTTTCCGCAGTGAATACTGAGGTTAAGCAGATGCAGAGCTTGGGAAGCGTTGAATCCGTGAAGGCAGTTTCTGACATATTCTCTCCTCTGTCAGGCACAATAATAAAAGTGAATGAGAACCTTACCATACATCCGGAGCTTGTGAATAATTCTGCTTACAATGAAGGATGGCTCGTTGAGATGAAGCCGAAAAATTTGGAGGCGGAGAAGAAGAACCTTCTTGATTCGAAGGGTTATGCAAATTTCATAGAGAAACTCTAGAAGTCTTCTTCGCTTGCGTTGCGGTATTTCTTTAGAAATCTTGGGACGAAGAGGCCTAGCATTATCAGGAAGACTGCATATATCAGGAAGGTGATTGTGTAGGATAGCCCTTCGGAGCCTACAAGGCGATCAACTGCTCTCTGCCCTGTGAAGTACCTGGTTGCGCTTACCACGGCCCCCAGACCACTTACAAGCATTATCAATGCTCCAGCAATTGTGAACCTTGTTGTCAAAGATGTACGCTGAGGAAAGGGTTCAGGGGATTTTAATGTTGCTAATTGTGGTTCTGTTAACTTCTAGGCTCATAGTTCTCCCTGTTAACTTTCGGCTCGTAGCTAGCATTTTGAATTAATGTAAGCCATTTGTTCTGTCCCTTCATTTCAATTCCGCAAGCTTGAGCTGGCGTATTTCCGTTTAGAGCTTCATGCGGTCTTATGTAATTGTGGGTTATCAAACTAAGACATTTCCTTGAATGAAGTAGCTCAACTATTTCTTTTTTACATCATGCGACTCCCCCTCCGTATAGTTTGCACGCAGGGGCACGCTACAACAGAGCTATTACTCGCATACTATAAGAATACATTACTCTACCAGTATAGTAATCTACTCATCTACCATGTTCTCTTCATATTGCAACCCACCTCTCTAGCTTTTGCACAGGGGCACATGACCTAAATCTTAATCTCACCCTCTACCAGATACTAAACGGATGTCGTCAGAAATCATAGCCGTAACAACCCCGATGGTGCAGGGATACAAAGTCGTCAAGGTTCTTGGCATTGTGCATGGGATGACCCCCAGAACAAGAGGAGTCGGAGGGCAGATTCTTGGGGCTATCCAGAGCGCGCTTGGAGGAGAGGTTACTGCTTTCACTTCTGAAATAGAGAAGGCCAAGGATGAAACTCTTGCTAGGATTAAGGCAAATGCGCAGAAGATGGGCGCAAACGGAATCATAGGAGTAGATTTTGAGACTACGGAAGTTTTTCAGACGGTAGTGCTCGTATCTGCCCATGGAACTGCTGTGTGGCTAGAGAAAGAGTCCTGATTTAGGCCAGCAACCCTGACCTTTGTAGATGTGTGCAGAATTCTATTGTTCCCGCAGCCATAGCGCTATTTTCTTCCGAACGGTGGAAGCTTGAAAAGCGTTATTACGCCCCTTAGTGACAGTGTGGTCATGCAAAATCAGGTTTTACAGGTCGGAGGCGTTGGGGAAACAGTCGGTCTGATTTTCCTTGCAATCATCATAATTGTGATATTGCGTTCGATGATAAAGCTTGTAAAAGAGTACGAGAGGGCAGTGATATTCAGGCTTGGCAGACTTCTGGGAGCAAAAGGCCCGGGAGTTTTCATTATAATACCGTTC
>JACPBJ010000175.1 GCA_016180375.1 Nitrososphaerota archaeon
CGGAAAAGAGCTAATGTTCGAGCGAACCCAATCAGGCCTTATAGATGTAGAAACTGGAGGGACTTGGATATTGTCGGGAGGGCAATATAGGAGGCCAATTAATAGAGGCCGAGATTAAGCCATTTTGGCTAATGGACGCAACGGCAGTTGACATTCATTCACAATATTTCTAGAAACAGAGCAAAGAGCTATGATTAGTAGAACTATAGACAGGAAGCGGAGAGGAAGCTGGTAGTTTATAACAAAAGAGGTAGCCAGACCTCCAGCGGTCCCCAGGAGAGAGATTATCGCAAAGCCCACAGAATTGCAACCACATACTCCAGCAAGGAAAGCGACAGTCGAACCCGTGAGGCCAGTTCTCCCACTTCTGCCAAACGATCTCCTCAGACTAATCTGTCTGAAGACGTTCATGCTTATCGCGATACCAGATAGGATGGAGATCAACACTACCAATGAGAAGTTTAGAACCCGATTCGAGGGTATACTGAAGACCAAAATGGGCTCAAAGAAGAGATACTCATCAAGCCAGGCTAGGATGGTCCACGTTGCCAATGCCAAAGCCCCGGCAAGAGCAATGTAAATCCTACTAGCAAATACTATCCAGATTGAATTATACAGGGCCATCTCACGGCTACTTCGAGAGCATTGAATCGATGATTCTCTCAAAGACTACGAAGGGCTGAGAACCGACGATCTTTTGAACTTCGCCCTTGGGTCCTACTATAAAGAAGGTTGGGGTCCCGGGGACAACAACCTTCACTCCCTCCTCAAAACTCTTTTTTACTATCTCACTGTATTTGCCGCCATCCAAACAACTATAGAAGGCCTCCATGTTCAAGCCCAGATCAGAAGCAAACTTCTTCAGCTTCTCGACGCTCGCCCATCCGGTATCAATCCCTCTCTGCTCAGAGTAAAGGACATCATGGTAGTCCCAATACTTTCCTTGATCGCCAGCGCACTTTGCTGCCTGAGATGCGGAGAAGGACTCTCGACCTAAAAATGCGAATTCAACGAAGATTAGTTTTGCCCTTCCCGTTTTAATAAACTTGTCAACGAGTTGAGGCTTGACGCTTATCCACCACGACTGGCAATTCGGACACTGATAATCCCCAAATTCATAGATAGTTATCGGAGCATTCTCTGAGCCAAGAGCTGGAGAGGCTCCTACTAGATCCTTCAGCAGTGTTGAATCGACTACCTGAGTAGCATTGGAGTTAGCACCTGGGACAGCCGACACTCTAGAGGGGGACGATGGAGATGCGGGTGTCGATGATTGGTTAGGGGCTAAGGGATAGAGGACAAGCCCGACAGCGACGACCGAGACTGCCGTAAAGATAGCGAGAATGACCCAGCCTTTTTTAGTAGAGTTTAGTGGCAACACCCTCCACCGCCTCTGGACGATCTACGAACCTTGAGAGGTCCGGCGCTATATTGATGTTCGTTTTGAGCCTTTTTGAAAGCAGCTTTGCAACCTGCTCCACAAAAATAGTAGGTTTTTCCGCCTATGTCCGTATAGTACGCATGACTAGGATCGACTTCCATTTTACAGATGGGATCCTTTACCAGACCTTCAACCTTGTTGGTTTCTTTCCTTCCAAATAACATACAATCACCTAGAGCCTTGAACCTAAGCGTTTTGCGACCAAAATGCGTATCACTCTCTTCCCTATTTCAAAAGCACCCAAGAGTTACCTGAGTCAGATCCCCTATAGACCTCTCCGGTTGCTGATGCAGCGTAAATAGTCCCAGGATCCGCTCGATCAAATGATATAGCTACAACATGGATATTATCAAGCCCTGTCCCAAGCTTTTCCCAGCTGGCTCCGGCGTCTTTGCTCCTGTACACACCATCTCTAGTACTCGCAAGAATTATGTTCGGGTCATTCGGATGAACGGTTAAAGCATAGATCGTCTTAGAATCAAAGAATTTGGTAACTTTGTTCCAACCACAGAAACAGTCTGCACTTCGATAAAGGCCATCAGCGGTTCCTGCATATAGGTAGATTCCGCCCATCCCAGTTGGTATGTTAACTGATGCCAGAGTAATCACATTTGGATTAGAAGGACCATCGTCCATCCTCTGCCAGTTTTCTCCAGCATTCTTACTTCTGAATAAGCCAGCATCAACCACCCAAGCATAGAGAGTATTCGGATCATTTGTTGCAACTGCTATGGCATGCACATCACCATTGGGCAAACCATTGTTCATCGGTGACCAGGTCGTACCTCCATCTGTGCTCTTTATGACGAACATGTCATGGCCGGCTACGTAGAGAACCTTTGGATTCTTGCTATTATCAGACGAAATTGCCATAAAATCCTTGCTTCCTATTTCGCCTTTGACTTCTACTCTTGCCCAAGCCTTGCCCCCATCGTTGCTTCTAAGTAAGCCATCATGGGTACCCATCAACATAAAATTTGGAGTGTCTTTGTCAACGTAAAGGAAGTGTACATGCCCGCTGACCTGTAATTCTGTTTGAAGATTCGGCTTTTCAGTTTTGGGCTGTGACTGAATATAATATAATCCCCCTGCCGTAACGGTAATGGCAGTTGCAATGACAACGACTACAATCAA
>JACPBJ010000176.1 GCA_016180375.1 Nitrososphaerota archaeon
TGCCTTAGGAATCGTGGCTCTTGGAGGGATGGCATAGTGCCAAAAAAATTGGGCAGGAGGCATCATAACCCGCCTCCATAGACGGACTCGCACCCTCTAAGGGTTCAGGCCCCACCGGGCCCGCCTTTCCCAAAGGCCAGATTCCGTTCTAGATCCAGGACTAGGCTCTGCAAACCTATTTAGGTAAGGATTTCCTTACTTTTACAGGAATAACCGTGACCAACGACATCACATTCAAGAAGGTGAAGGTTTCAGACAAGGGGCAGATTTCGATACCGGCGGACATGCAGAGAGAGATCGGCATAAGGAAAGGGGACGAGCTTCTCTTGGTTAGAAAAGGACGCAAAATACTCTTAGAGAAACCTGAAGGAGTCATCGAACTGCTCGGGGACGAGTTCGCCGACATACAAAGCATTACGGAAGCATCCTTGGGGCGGATTTGGCTCAAGAAAGAGGAAGATATCTGGAACCAGTATCTAAAGGCGAGAAAGAAGTGATCTCCCAGCGGGATGTTGTGTTGCTGTCGTTTCCATTCTCCGATCAGCAAAGCTCGAAGGTAAGACCGGCCATTGTATTGTCAAACGACAGATATAATCGCCGCTCGGAAGATTTCGTGGCCGCTCCGCTCACTTCCAACATGAAGTTGAGAGATTACGCGATTCTAATCACCAACGACCAAATGGAAAGTGGCAAGCTAATCGTCGATAGCAAAGTGAAAGTAGACAGAATCTTCAGCGTGAGCCAACGACTCGTTAGGATGAAAATTGGCCGAGTGAAGCCCGAAACCCACAAGAAAATTACCAACACCCTGTTCGAGCTACTGCGTGGCCCCGTAAGGTGAGTACATTGAGCGGTTCGAATCACTTCCGGCTCGACCCCTTTCCCGCTAGAATATTTAATCGTGCTCAAAAATGACGACAAAATAACATTGATCTCATGCAATTGCATAAGCTTACTCTGCAACACGAAATGCATCTTTGGTCGCTTTATATACGGGGGGAGGGGGTACATTTTTGCACACACGGCCGGGCTGCCTATGCTGAAACATGCATCAAGCACTATGTTAAGATAACCAGCTCAAGAGCTCCAATAAACACTTGTTCAACTACCCCCGGGGATACTTGGGCAGATGTAGGCGTGTGTGCCATTGTACTAAAGGGTATGCTCTACATAGAAATCTGGAAACTTAATTGTCTGCAGGGTTGCACATGGAAGTGAGCCTATTGCCCTCGCCGAAAAACGATCTAGGCACTAGGAACTCTATTATCGGCAAATCGTCCAAATTCATCATGCCAGCATCTTCTGCAAACTTAACTGCACCGTTCGGGCCGCAGACCATCCTGCCGTTCAGATCCTGAGGGCTCTCTACTCCGATTCTCAGCATGTCCGCTCTGACATCATCGTTGGGGAAATTGTCGATAGCATATGACATCGGCTGCATGGATGCGATCATTATGGTATTCAAGAGCCTATTGTCGTAAGAGCTGTCCCAGATCGAAACATAAGGGAATTCAGATGTCATCGTCTTGAGAATTATCTTGTAGTCCCTTTCAGATATTGTGCCATCGTTTGGAAACCATTGCGCATATACCGCCCCTTCATTCAGGTGCTTCTTGACGAGCGCGAAGAACTCTTTTGTGAACAAATGGTTCACCGAAGATGTCACAGGGTTCGATGGTTCGGAGATTATGACATCCCACGTATCATCTGTAGTGAGCAGAAAGTTCCTTGCATCCGTAATATGCAGTTTTATTTTGTCATAGTTCAGGGCGTCGTTGTTGAACTCCTTGAAGAATTGCTCATTTGCAGATATGACTGCTTCATCAATTTCCACGGCATCAACTTGCACCCCTAGGTTCTTCAGTGCGCCTACGGTGAAGCCTCCTCCCATTCCTATGTTCAACACCTTCTGAGGGTTCTTATGCAGCAATGTAGGTAGGTAAGCAAGCAAGAGCTGGGTCGACATGTCCCGTATAGACGTGCTTGCGTCTATCTTTCCGTCTATCTGGAGGGAATAAGTCCCTCCAATCTTAAAGACTTCCACGGTGCTGTAAAGACCTTCCTTGTAGAATACAGTTTGCTGGGCGCTCAGGAATGGATCTACTTCCGAGACATCTTTGAAGATGGGAATATAGTAAAAGCTGATCATCTTTAGTGGATATTGATAGGCGACGAATCCTCCAGCTAAAACAAGAAATGCGACAGGAACTGCTACGAGTGCCTTCCTATTCTTAGTTGCTGCGAGAACAAAAGCAAGCCCAATAGCGATATTGAGTATCGAGGCTACGAGCGAAGTGTATCTTATCCCGATGATCGGAATGAGCATAAAACCTGAAACTAGGGGGCCGATCATCGCTCCAACAGAATTGGCCGAGTAGAGGAAGCCTATCTTCTTGCCGGTGCTGTCTACATCCTTAACTATAATCTTGCTTAGAATAGGGAAAGTGGCGCCCATGAGAAAAGTAGGTATCAAAAGCAAAACAAGATAGATCAATACCTGCACAGTCTGGAACAGAATGAATGAGCCACCCAGAACCCTGAACACCATAACATATGGGTATTGGATTAAGGGAAG
>JACPBJ010000179.1 GCA_016180375.1 Nitrososphaerota archaeon
CAGCCAACCCAAGATGGCCTTCCGCTGATCCTCTGAAGGAACCTCTACTAGACCGAGCTCGTTCCATAGTCTCCCTTTCAAGCAGGTGTCTTCATGTTGAGTGAAAACGCAGAAATGATGCGCCAAGCGAAGAGAATCAGGGTATCCTCGATCAAAATGATCGTTCCCGCTCAGCCTCTCTAAAGCATTGATGTCAGTGTCTTTCGGAATGTCGATTCTGAAGACGAAGCCGTCTTCCCGAAACTTTGCGAGGATGACCTGAACGTCTGGCGAAACCTTAACATCAATATTTTTCGGCTTGATGCAAAATGGGGCGCCTCTTATTGAAATTAGGGAGGCTGAAGCATCCCAAAGCTCTCTAATCCTTGTAACCTTTGTGAAGCCGAGAATTGAGTTCCCTCTTTCAGCTGCAAACGAGATTATTCGTTTTTGCTCCATTCTCTCAAATGTCGATGTTGTATTTCCAAGCGTTCCATCGACGAGCAGAATTGAATTAGTCATTGAGCTCAGTAGCATCGTGGCTATCGACCTCTCGAATGCCTTTCTTAGGAGAGATTGGGCCAAAGCATTGTCCTGAGCGATGGTGCGAGCAAGCGACTCTTTAGTTATGTTCAGTTTTGACTTTACAAAACTGGACGTAATATGATACGGATACGGACCGAGCCTAAGGTATGCTACGGGGCTTCCATTTGCAGAAAATACTACTGCTACTCTGATAACAAAGATGCTCCCATCTTCGAGGTCGCATATTGGTAATGTTGAAGAATCGATAGCGGCTACGAGTGTTGGTGTGATATCGCTGGTAAAGAAATTAGGCTCTCCAAGGTTTTTACCAGAAAGAGATGATGTTGGTTGCATGGTCCTCCCTCCAGAACAGCAGACAGCCTTTCTCCCCCGAAGGCTACTTAGATCCTGAAGCACGAATCTGTTGATTTCTCCGACAAGCTCTCCAAAGAGCTGGTCCTGGTTCAAATCTATCTGAGAAAAAGAGGGAAGGTTTAACTGTATGCCCATCTTGCCCAACAAGATAGGCAGTAGCTATGGATATAAATGTTGCGCATGTTGCCCAACATTATCCGTGAGAGAGTGGATCGCAACGTCTAACCCTGCGATGGTGACAGTGAGACTGAAGAGGGGCGCGTGGGAAGTCGAAATTACATGCCCCGAAGATAGAGTCAAGCAGATAGTGGAGAATGTGCTGGCAGGGCTAGATACATCTATCCAGCAAGAGCCTATTGCGACTGTAAGTGTTCCTACGATTGCAGAACCAGTAGTTGAGAAAAGGAAGGATCAGCATGTAATCTGCAGGGATCTTCTTCTGGTATTGTGGCAGGAAGGCTGGTTCTCCTCAGAAAGGAACTTGACGGAAGTCTATGAGGAGCTCGCAAGGAGAGGCTATCATTATGACAAGACCAGCATTTCACATTCTCTTGCAGATCTAGTAAGGGAGAACATTTTGACTAGAATAGGAACGATGAGAAACTATCGCTATGTTCAGAAGAGGCCGCCCAAGAGCTAGCGTGCTTTCTTCGACAATGCGCCGCTCAACCAGTTGATGCCTGCCGTAGTTATCCTGTACCTTACTCCAGAACCTGATGCTTGCCTGTCCACGTAACCAACTTTCAGCACTTCGCTCAGCCTTGAGCTTATAGACTTGGGTTTGACACCAGTTATTTCCTGCATCTCGTTTAGAGTAAGCGCGTCAGTTGAAACCTTCCCTGTATCATGGGCAATCCTAGTTGCGACGAGCTGCAGCAGAACAACCTCTTTGTCGCTCAACTTCTTGTCAGTTGCCCAGACTCTGGGTCCTTCAGGAGTTATCTTCACAAAATCGCCAAATGTCTTGATCAAGTCAGAGACAGAGTAATTCACGGAAATCTTCTTTGCTAGGTCGAGCGATGGAACTTCCCTAGAAAGAAACTCGGTAAGAGAATGCATCACACTTTCGGGACTTCCCTTGAACTCTACAGTCGTGCCGCTGAAACTTACTGAAACTTTAAGGTCTTTCTCTTGGCTCATTGTTAAGCACCGAGCTGAACTCCTAGGCTAGGCTCTGGCTGCAGAGTCCCCTGCGGGGAAGAGAGGGATGTAGATGCAGTGTACACGAATTCGCCGCTGTCATCCTTAAAGCGCCTGAGCTTGCCAGACTGTGCCAGACGCAACAGCGTGACAGCTACTGACTGCTTTGGATAGATTAATCCATAAGATTCCAAGACTTCCCTAACATGGTTCAACTTTCTGGGCTTCCTTCCCCAAGGTTCCCTGAAAATCTTTGCTATGATGTCTGATAATGAATCCGATTTCTCCAAACTTATCGTAGGCATGGTTTCACTGTTTGCTTGTTCATGCTTCTGCTCTGCTTGCACTGTTTCTTTTGGAGGGCTTGATTGAACGGCATTGACTGGAAGCTGGGCCATGAGCTCTGGCAAAAGCGCGATTATCTCCTTGAGTTCTTGTAGAGGAGCTTCGATTTCGACTTCTGCTGAGGGAACGCGGACGCGAATTTTGGCAGTGCTTGACATCCTTGCTCATCCCTTTGCAAGAATTAGA
>JACPBJ010000180.1 GCA_016180375.1 Nitrososphaerota archaeon
TTATAATTGTGTCGAACGTCAAGCCGATATTCAGCAATCCACTAAGCTCGCAAAAGATTTGAAAAATGGAGGAATGCCCTCTCTTCGAGGGCTCTATGCCTTCTTTCTTCTGGTGAATAGTACTCCAGCGATTACTATGAGTACTATACCTACTCCTACGATGCCGTATGATATCGGAGATACCGTCTCGACAGAGGGTGCAACTTGACTAAGAGCCTCCTTGGGTACATCCTTTAGTACATCTTTAAGCTCTTCCTTCGGCACTTGCTTTAAGGCCTCTCTAGCTACATCTGCAGGTTGTGGAAGTTTGTCAGGTAGACCAAAGGCCATAATAGCTCCAGGAGATGACGAGCCAAAGCCAGAGAATACTCTACCCCCCATCACCTGTAATACCTTCATCTTCCCATTCGCATCGGCCCCGATGATAGGCTGAACAGTCAATCCTCCAGCCCCTAATAATTTGCTGGATAGAAGTTTTCCGGTGTCAGCATCGAGTATGTAGAGTGTGCCATCAGCCGACGGGTAGTAGACCACGCCTCCGGTAGCCATGACCCCGCCTCTATGTGGTACGCCGCCGACAGTGAATTTCCACTTAATATTGCCAGTAGCAGCGTCGAGTGCAAATACGGTAGTGTTTGTGGGTCGTTCTGGATCTCCTGTTTCCCTAGTGATAACTCGGTCTCTTAGAACAGTCCGCTTTACCAAATCCGGGAACGGGACCGCAAGTACTTGTACGAGCTTCCATTGGTTCATAGCTCCAACAAAGATTGTCTTACCATCGAAGGTCACGTCTGATTCAATCGCACCAGTGTTGGGAGGATTGGCCCACTCGGGGCCCTTTGAGGGTTGGTTGAACCAGTTCTTCTTCATATCGTCTGGATTCTTGGGATCTAGCAGGAAGCACTGCTTGCATCTGCTGTTAGGCATGAGGTCACGTGTCCAGTATGGCTTGCCTGTTGCGGCATCCAATACAAATACATAGCCATTCTTGCAGGCTTTGATTATCACCTTCGTATTCTTTCCCTCTATTGAAACATTCCCCAAGATGACAACCCACGAGCAATCCCAGTCCCACAGGTCATGTGCAGTTGTTTGGTAAAACCATACCAATTCACCGTTCCTCGCATTCAAGGCTACTATAGAATCACCGAACAGATTAGGGCCAGGCCTAAATGTAGCATTCCAATCTTGACCAGGCTGTGAAGTTCCAACATATGCTATGCCAGTTTCTTGGTCCACTGTGTACTGGCCCCATAGGTTACTCATGCCAACCCCGAAAGGCATCTTCCCCCAATCATCTTTCAATAGCTCAATTGGGATTTCTGAAGCCTTCACGGGACCATTCGGGCCTTGGATCCAACCCTTGTCTCTCACCCTAACCGCCCAATCAGGATCTCCTCCTGTAGGAGGCTGAAGGAAGGACCTCCAAAGTAGCTTCGCTGGTTGAGAATTCAGGTCATAGCCTGCGACAAATGTCCTTCCAGACAGTCCCCCCTCAGTTGCACCTCCTACTCCCCAGATTAGTATGTTATCTTTTTTGTATATGGCAGGGGGATGTGAGCCGCCGGAGGAGTAAAAGCCTTTGTTGGTTGGAACATCTTTACACATATCCTGAATAGACCACAACAGTTTCCCGTTAAGTGGGTCGATGGCATTGACCGAGCAGCCCCATCCGTTTTGGAGGAGCACTCCATCTACATAGTGGATTCCATGGTGGTGTCCGCCAATGGAAGCAATAGCCCCACTGGCCAACACTTTGGCAGCATCGACTTCCTCAGTAAAGCTCCACAGCTGTTTTCCTGTCGTGGCATCCAATGCTAAGATTGTATCGTAATTTGTTTGCGTATAGACTATACCATTCACAATGAGCGGCGGAGCCCCTGAACCCTCCGAGAGGGCCACACCCTTCAGCTTTGCAGCCACACTACTGGATTGCGGGTAGGGGTACATCCACTTCAGTTCCAGAAACTGGACGTTTTCTTTGTTGATCTGGGTCTGAGGATTGGAGTTAGTGCCATATCTATCGTAATTGATGTATTCCCAGTTCGCTCCAGCCACTGGCTGTGCAGATGCACGAGGAGTGATTGGGATAGCGACGAACACTGTGCTTGAAACTAGTATTGCTATTACAGAAACCGATAACAACAGCCATCTGCTATTGATCATTAGCCGAGTCAGCCGATTCCTAGTATATAAATCCCTAACACATTCGGGTTTTCTTCGTCAACTGTCGAATAAAACAATATTGAGACGTTTACTTCTGGGCAGAGGCCGATAAAGGCAAAATACACAACGAACAAACAGAATCTTCCATGGCCTTCTCATTAGCGTTATAGCTCCATTGTGCGTACCTGTGACTAGTGATAGTTAGCCCTTTTTAGGCGATAGTCGAATTCTCCTTTTGCCCCGCGCTTCTTGATGAAACAACCATCATTAACTCCAATGACAACAAGCTCGTCCCCAGGCTTAATTCCGCCCAAGGCGTTTTGCATGTCCTTGATTAGGTTGATTTTGTAATCGCTATGAACCTTTATGGCTCCAAGAACAT
>JACPBJ010000181.1 GCA_016180375.1 Nitrososphaerota archaeon
CTTCATTCGAACAATTGTAGAGGTCAAAGCGTCGCATTTGGGCATCGTAAACTACATCATCAATCACAAGCGGCGCCTTACATCTAGGGCATCTCGGCGGCTGGTTGCTCATAACCTAAGCTCACCTGCAATTGATCTTCTTTCGGCCTTCGTAATGTTTCCATATCTGCGACCTTCGTCGCTCCTTAAGCTAGGTTTAGTAGCTCCTCGTCTGTTATCCAGCCGTGGCTAGTTCTCAGGTGTGATCGAAAGAGCTCAACATCGTACTCAGTGAAATCATCCGACTTCATAACTTGGTCTGCAAGCATACAGAATGGGCATGCATGTTGTGCGAGTTGGCTTGTCAGGATATTTCACCTCCAAGCATGATTCGCACAGCACGTGTTGATAATTGGAGGGCATAGTACCCTTTTGTCTCTGCACGTTTTCATTCTTCTCTTTTCTGCTTTGGCTAGTATTTTTGTAAGAGGTATCTGAGAATGGAGAAAAAGCGTGCAATGTCCCCTAATTAGGGGTTCTTAGGCGCCTGTTATGCATAAACCGGAAAATTCTTCTGTTTATTCATGTGTGTGAGTTTGTATACTTGGAACATAATTAGGACGGGCTCATAAGCGTGCAATAGTAACTTATATGTCCGAGCCGCAAGTTAGCCTTGAGGATAGAGCAAGGAAGATACATTTGCTCCTATCGAATAGTGATGCCTCTTTAATCTTCAGTTTGGGATCCAAGGGTATCCCTGCATCACTGAGCATACTGGAGAAGTACAAATTCTCCAAGAAGAGATACTATACAAGGCTAAAAGAGCTTCTTGACCTCGGTCTAATATTCAAAGATAAAGAGTTCTACAGGCACACAGCAATAGGAGCTCTAATCTATGAAAATGCGGTCGACGGTCTAAAACACATCCTCGTTAATCACAAGAGTATCGAGATGCTCCAAAGTCTGAAGCAGAGTGTTAAGGACAGCGATGATCTGGACGCCGTCGATAGAATTTCTCATGAAGTATTAAAGGATCTGGAGTCGCGGTTTGGGCTTTCAGGTCTGAAGCCCGTCAGGCTCTTCAGGTCGTGGGATGATCTGAGCGCCGAGGTCGCAGACAGTATAGATAAGATGCGGTCCAAAATGTATGTCGCAAGCAAGTACGTGGACTTCAGGACAGCCGAGGCCGCCCTAAGAAGCGCGTCCAGAGGTTGTAAGATAAACATCATCAACACCACCAGCGCTGGTCTTTCCACAAGACTCATGATAATGAGTAACCTAGTTGCACATCCAAATACCTTTAAGGTCTATCGTGATTTGGCAGAGAATTCGAATGTTTCCATGAGGGTGGTGGAAATACCGTTCAGTTTCATAGTAATTGACGAGCTCGATGTAGGTGTCGAAATAGTCGATCCCCTAGACCCTCAATCTTTCTTTGCTGGCGTACAATTCCGCAGCCCAATTCTGGCGGGTAGAATGATCTCCTACTTCAACCATCTTTGGGGACTGGGTTCGACAGATCCCTTGGTCAAAATGCTCAAGATACCAATCGAAGAACTCCTCAAGAGGGAAACGGAGAATAAGTGAAGAAGAGTTGAGAGAGCCTGACTCCAACTGATTCGTTCTGAATCTAGGGTCATGATCGTTGTCTTCGTCGTTGTAATATCTCCTGTGTGCTACCTGAACATCTTTTGTCATTTAGCTACCCCTCCCCTGAGCAGTATCATTTTTTATCATTTTCAAAGAGCCGGTGAATATCTATCCACCATAGAGCTGGAGCTAGCATAATGCACATCATCTGAGCCAGCTGTTATTCTGTTATCGACCTATCTGAATGTTGGAGCTATATTGAGCAAGTCTATGTATTGTTGAATTTGGTGGTGTTCTAAAGTGGTGTTGAAATTGTGGTGGCGCGCGCTCTTGCATAAACATAGAACAAAGGGCTTGAGGTATGTTGAATTAAAAGAATCATTGAACGTATCAGATTCAACACTCACAAATCGCCTAGACAAGCTTAGAGATCACCAGCTAGTAGAGCTGAAGGCACATGCAAGTGAAAGCGGCCGTAACTATATCACCTATCAACTGACTGAAATAGGAAGGGAAGGCGTAAAGCGTCTTAACGTTCCTGACCTGCTGGAACGTGTTGACGATCTGACACTTGCCTGACTGCACGTAACAAGAGCTCTTTCCATCTATTCTGTTTATTAGCTACATTTATTCCAGCAATTTCAGCTGGTGTCTTATTCCCTAGAGTCATGTGCGATCTTACAAAATTATAATATATCATCTGCCCATTCCTAAGAGGCGTATCATCCTTTTTAGCGCGCGCTATTCCTAGCTAAGGGCTTGGATGGCATCTTTTACAGACTTGTGCAAACGGTTAAGAAAGGATTCGTAGAACTTACCACACCAAAATCGACACACCTGAAGGAAACAATTCACAAATGCTAGCGCTTCGCTAATAAGCAACATCTCCACATTTACGGGAGCCGTAGTTAAATCACACATAAGGCTCCTCCATCGAAAAGGGGATGTTGGCACAAATCCGGATCAGGAAT
>JACPBJ010000182.1 GCA_016180375.1 Nitrososphaerota archaeon
TGTTCAAAATGGTGTGTGGTAGCCACCAATTTCACTAGGGAAATACTCTCCAAAGAGTTGTTTCGCTGATTCAGGACTTTCCTACTTTCACCCTTGCTCAATTTCTTTGTACTCGTTTCTGAACCTCAGAGCCAGTTAGGAGGTTTCACAACTACATATAGAAATACACATAGAAATCCAACTGATATCGCAACGAGAGCAATTATTACAGCATCAGGGCTGACAAGAAAAGAGCATCTACCAGATAACAATTGATAGGATAATCCTAGAATAGGAGATTTACAAATCGTCCCTAAGAGTGGCTCCCGTCTTGACTGAGCCCTCGTTAAAACCTCGGTAGTATCTTGTGCTACAGTATAGTATTCGAACGTAAGAACTGCGACTATTATCGAAGCAATAAGCAACACATAGGCGGATTTCATCAATATTATCCCATTGTCTCTCATCTAATAAGATTTGTCGCCACCACACTTTTTTTTCAACACACCAAAGTAACACACTAAGATTCAACAGAACCCTATTCTGTACATTAACCCCTTAACAGAGCTTGGTATGCTTCCAAGATTGAATCCCTGCCAAAGTTGAATCTTAGTTTAATCTTTATCCTTACAGGATCAATGTCAGATTGTACCAATTTTCCCGAAAGAAGCACCTGCTTGTCAAGTCGTATGAAAAGATCGCCATGCCCGTTCAAAGAACGGTCAATATCTGTAAGCATTTCTTGTTTTTGAATGCTTGATAAACTTCCAAAGAGCATTCTTACAAAATCGCCAACCTCTTTTCCAACCAAGTGAGCTCTGACTATCTTGATCGGATTTCCATAGTGACCCTGTGCATCACTTGATGTGAAACTTTCAGGTTGAATATGTAGTGCCTTTGCGATTGTAGCAATAACCCTGTCATAATCCTCAGTAGCATGAAGAAAATACGAAACCTCTACCGACTTGAACCGCAGATCCTGCCTTGGCAAGTGAGGCACTTTAAAATACCGAGTTATTCATAAGCATGAAGAGGGTTTTCAAAATGGGCAGAGCGACAAAAAAGGAACCAAGCCTAGAAGACATCTTGGCTGAAGAGCTGCGCAGGGAGATGTTTCTTGATGCAGGTTCAAAGTTCAGGTACGTCGATGATTGGGACATGATAATGAATTCTGTGTACGAGTTGCCTGTTCAGATGGACGGCTATGACAAGAAAGTTGCTGACATGAAGATGATCAAGGAAATGATATCCGTACTCAACACCGGCGATTTTGACGACGTAAAAAGATCAGAAAGCAGGAGGAAGCAGATGAAAAAACTCCGCGAAATCATGTACATGTATTACAATTTGATATTCACTAAAGACAAAATAAAGACGGGCTACGGTGCCATGATTTACTTCCCTAACCTTCGCGCAGACCCAGAGAGGAGTTCGGGCATAGTCCTGATGACAAAGCACGTATCCTCGAACAAGAAGAGCAAGATTACTTACGAGAAAGGCAAGTTCGATGATTTTCTGATTGACGTGAAGCCCTACATTGAAATATTGGGCGATCTCTATAGAACTACAAGGAAGCTGTAGCGCTGTTCAGGTGAATCAAAATGCTCTGCATGGGTATCGAATCTACTGCTCACACTTTTGGCGTGTCAGTAGTCTCTTCGGAAGGCAAGGTACTTTCTGATGTCAAAGACGCTTACAAGGCGCCTCCCGGCTCGGGCATACACCCGAGGGAAGCATCGCGCCATCACGCAGAGGTAGCACCTAAACTTGTTTCAGAAGCTTTAGGCGTTGCTAAAGTCAAACCAAAAGAGATCGATGCAATAGCATATTCAGCTGGTCCCGGACTCGGCCCATGCTTACGCCTTGGTGCCACAGTCGCAAGAGCATTTGCCAGCTACCATCAGAAACCTCTTGTCCCAGTGAACCATGCCATTGGCCATATCGAGCTAGGGTGCCTTCTCAGCGGTGCAAAAGATCCTGTGGTGCTCTTGGTATCAGGGGGGCATACTATGATAGTCGCATTTCATTCAGGGAGATGGAGGGCATTCGGAGAAACTCTTGACATAACTGTTGGACAATTGATAGACCAGTTTGGCAGGGAGGCAGGCTTGAGCTCTCCCTCAGGCCCCCGAATAGAGAGCCTTGCAAGTTCATCGAACGAGTATATTGCACTCCCATATTCTGTAAAAGGTAATGACGTTTCCCTTTCCGGCATCATTACCGCATTGAAGAAGATGATGCATAACGGAGGAGATCTGTCAAAGCTGAGCTTTTCGTTGCAGGAGACGGCATTTGCCATGCTTACGGAAGTTACAGAAAGAGCGTTGGCATTTTCCGAGAAGAGACACATTTTAAGGAGAACATTTTTTAATTCTCGTACGTTACCGGGCCACCTGTAAAGAGGAAGTGCTTGTTTTAAAGCAGTGGAGAGAGTTTTTTCTCCGTTTGAAAATTGACTGACAAAGTGTGCTGCAAGTTTTTCAAGATCGGCACGGCGCTTACGTAAAGGAGGGATTCTTAGGGTGCGTATATTAAGACGATAATAGAGGTCTTCTCTAAAC
>JACPBJ010000148.1 GCA_016180375.1 Nitrososphaerota archaeon
GCAAGCACTATTAGTAGAGTACTCTACTCACCGGAACAACACTCTTTATGCTGCTTAGTACTCGTCTTATAGTGAGTACCATAAGTAATGTTTTGATGGCATGGTTCTGAGTTTAAATAAGCTAAAATCGCAAACGGCAATCTACTTCATGTTTTGAGTTTATATATGTAAGGGGGCCTATCATTGCATGACTGGGCTCTGTATCGCAACCCTTTAGCATCTTTTGCGCAGAGGCGTGCTATCCCCATTATGTACAGGGGTCATCTATACAGGCGGACAATAGTATCCAGAGCAAAGATATATAACAAGTAGAACCCCGTTCAAGCGAAAATCAAGGTGTGGAGGTTTGCCAAAGTACAAATCGACGACAGACATCATCAGAATAGTAGGCAATAAAGAGAATATCAGGAACTTTGGGGTCATTGCTCACGTAGATCACGGAAACTAATCCGAGAAAGACTCGGTTAGCCGAACAGAACGTTACCCTCTACTATGAGCAGGAAGGAAAAGCGTATGTCATCAACATGATCGACACGCCAGGGCACATCGACTTTACTGGGAGAGTGACTAGAAGTCTTAGGGCGATAGATGGCGCCGTAGTAGTTTCTGACTCTGTAGAGGGCATAATGACGCAGACGGAGACTGTCACAAGGCAGGCATTGGAAGAAAGGGTAAGGCCAGTATTGTACATCAACAAGATAGATCGCCTGGTAAAAGAACTGAGACTTACGCCAGAAAAAATGCAAGCGTGGCTAGCGAATATCGTATCCGATTTTAACGCTCTGATTGATGCTTACGCCGAGCCAGAATACAAGGAAAAGTGGAAGGTAAGCATACAGACGAGCACCGTAGCGTTCGGCTCGGCCAAGGATAAATGGGGATTCAATTTTGACATTGCGCAGAAGAAGGGCATAAAGTTCGCCGACATTTACAAAGCATACACCGAGGATGGTGTCAAGGAGTTGGCAGAAAAGGCCCCTCTACACGAAGCCGTTCTTGGCATGGTCGTCAAGCACCATCCTCCTCCACACGTGGCTCAGGCGTACAGAATTCCGAAAATTTGGAAAGGAGACCTGAACAGCGACATTGGGAAGGCACTTCTGGCCTGCGACGACAATGGCCCAATAGTCATGATGGTAACCAATGTTGTCGTTGACCCACAAGCAGGAGTAGTCGCAACAGGAAGACTATACTCCGGAACAGTTCATGATGGTGATAATGTATACCTGCTCGGCGCAAAGAGGGAAGGAAGAATTCAGTCCGTAAACATGTACATGGGTCCATTTAGAGAAATCATTGGTTCTATGACAGCAGGGAACATACCTGCACTGCTCGGCCTTGAATACGCAAGGTCTGGGGAGACTATATCGACTCTGAAAGATGTCGCAACATTCGAAGCGATAAAGTACGTCTCAGAGCCCGTAGTGACGATAGCTATAGAATCCAAGCATCCAAAAGACCTTCCCAAGCTGGTCGATGAACTCAGAAAGATTAGCATCGAAGATCCAAATCTGGTCGTAAAGATAGACGAAGAATCTGGACAGATGCTGATATCAGGAATGGGAGTCCTTCATTTAGAAATTGCGACAACTTTGGTGCAGCAAGCTGGACTGGAAATTGTAACGTCCCGTCCATTAATCAACTACAGGGAAACTATCCGTGCCGGTGCTGGCCCGATAATGTCAAAGTCGCCCAACAGGCATAACAAGATCTTCATGAAAGTCGAGCCTCTCGCTCCTAACATCATAGAAATGATCAGGACAGGGCAGATAGACGAAAATATGGATAAGAAGCAGCTAGCGAAGACTCTCAGAGATCTTGGATGGGATGCAGACGAGGCACGGAGTGTCGTTAGTATTGATTCCAAGGGCAATATGTTTCTAGATGAAACAAAAGGTGTTCAGTACCTCCAAGAATCGATGGATTCTATTCTATCAGGGTTCAGCGATGTTATGACGAATGGCCCATTAGCATACGAATTTTGCAGAGGCATAAAGGCGATACTGCACCACTATGTTCCTCACGAAGACCCTGCTCACAGAACCTATGCACAATTAATGCCGGCTTCAAGGAGAGGCATTCTGGGAGCCATGCTTTCTGCAAATCCAACCCTTCTGGAGCCCATGCTGGGAATAGAGATCAAATGCCCATCAGAACAGATAGGCGCTATCGCGGGTGTTATTTCATCCAAGAGAGGAAAGATGCTTAATGTACAGCAGAAAGAAATAGTGACGATAATTAATGGAGAGCTTCCTGCCTCAGAAACCTTCGATCTCTCCGAAGTTATGAGAGGCGCAACTGCAGGCAAGGCTGTATGGAACACTCACTTCAAGTCATGGTCTCCTGTACCATCTTCAATACTTCCAACGCTAGTTTTGGACATCAGGAAGCGAAAGGGTCTGTCTCCAGAACCTCCACAGGCAAGCGAATTCATCGATACCGAGTAGGGTTCAGAAAGGGCCTTTACGGCCCTGAATTACTTTTAATTAGTAAGAGATGCCAAGATCACTCTAAACTTGGGGTCTATGCGTTCTACTGGGACTCTCAGCCCTGAGATTACCAGATCATCATAGACTTCAAGCGCCTTCTGCTCTGTAGAAGCTCCCACTACTATTGCAACGCCGCTTCTCACCAAGCTTACATTGATCTTTGGGTTGTAGGAGAATGTAACGCCGTGCTCGCCAAGTGCCTTTATAGTACTGTTTCTGCGGCTCAGTTCTCTCTTCAAAGCCAGAAGGTCTAACTGCAGATTTTCCTTGGGGGTTATTACATGGACAGATTTGCCTTGCTCTCTTCCACAAATATCCTCAACAAGTTTGCGTGGAAGAATCTCCTCCGAGAGATCCGCTTGATCGTTGCAGGCCCTACAGTCTGATTGTCTTGCAATTTTGATCTTGTCAAATGTTACATCCCTGATATCGGCATAGAAAAGCTGCCCAGCCAGACTCGGTTCCTTTCCTACTAGAACCTTGACAGCCTCCGAAACTTCGACACTCGACACAATTGTTAGTATTGATGGATGCACTCCTTCGGTTCCACACTTTGGAAGATCCTCGTCTCTCAGATTCGGATACAGGCATTCCAAGCAGGGTGTTTTCTTTGGAATGATGGTCGTTGCTGAGCCCGTCGTCTCTATTGCCGAGCCGAAGACATATGGAACACTCAGTTTCAGGCAGGCTCTGTTAAGGGCATATCTTGCATAAATTGAATCAAGCCCATCGAGCACGATATCTGAGCCTCGTACAATTCCCTTGGCACTGTCGTCGTTGAGTGATGCAGTTATGGGTTCAAACTCTACATCTGGATTCATCTTCTTGAGTTTTCTTATTGCCACTTCGACCTTTGGAAGTCCAACATCTTCTGGACTGTATAGAATCTGCCTGTGAAGGTTAGATATCTCGACGACATCCCTATCGACAAGTCTGAGCTTACCAATACCCATTGCTACAAGTTGCTGAGCAATTGGTGTGCCCAGCCCTCCAGCTCCCACAACCGTAACTACAGCCTTCCTTAGCTTCTCCTGACCCTCAAAACCTATGTCGTCAAGCACTATCTGCCTTGAGTATCTCTCCAGTTCTGAATCGGCTAGCGTCATCTTCTACCCTCCGCTGACAGCAGGCAGGAGCATCACTTCGTCTCCATCTTTGAGCTGTGTATCAAGACCACTTAGAAATCTGATGTTCTTTCCATTCACATACAGGTTGAGGACGCTTCTGGGTTTACCATCAGCATCTAGCACTCTCCTCTCAAATGAATCACCATACTTTTTGGCCAGGAATGCGATTATCTCCGTTATGGTTGAGCCGCTCACGTTGATCTCCTTCTCGCCCTTTGTGCTGCTTGCTAAAACCGCTGGAACCACTACTTTGACTGCTGCCATTAGATTACCTTCTGATTATTTGTGCTAACACTTCTATCTTCGGGTCAACTGCTACGGGCTTTGTGCTTGGAGCAGCAACAACTTCAGGAGTCTTGAGCCCATTTCCAGTCACGTAGCATACTACAGTTTCATCAGCATTAGTCTTCCCCGCATTGACGAGTTTCTTCAAGACCGCGATAGATACCGCGCCTCCAGGCTCGGTGAAGATACCCTCAGTGCTAGCAAGGAGTTTTATTGCATCAACTATCTCCTCATCCGTGCAGTTTTCTCCGAACCCTTTGGTCTGATGCACCGTTCTTGCAGCATAAACGCCATCGCCGGGCTCTCCAATTGCAAGGCTCTTCGCGATTGTGTTCGGCTTTTCTACGGGGTTTATTGCGTCAGTTCCCTGCTTTATCGCATCAACGATAGGAGAACATCCGTATGGCTGTGCGCTAGTAATCTTAACTCTATTCTCTTTGATCAAGCCAACTGTTTCGAACTCGGTGAACCCTCTTCCTATCGCACAAAGTAGTGCTCCACTGCCCGTAGGAACAATCACATGATCAGGGGCATCCCAGTTCAGCTGCTCGCACACCTCAAACCCCAGAGTCTTTGAACCCTCAACATAGTATGGTCTCAGATTCACGTTTACAATACCGATATTGTAAAGCTCGCCTGCTTGGGTTGCTAGCTTGTTCGCATCATCATATGTTCCCTTTATGGCGACTATTTCTGCTCCATATGTTGCTGCCTGGACTACTTTCGTTGGCTCTATGTCCCAAGGGATGAATATGTAGCAAGGTAATCCTGCTCTAGCTGCGTGTGCTGCTGTGGCAGCTGCCAAGTTTCCGGTAGATGGAGAGCCTACTGCTGAAAGCCCGAGCTCGATCGCCTTTGAAACTGCGACACTTGCAGGCCTGTCCTTGAACGAAAATGTCGGGTTTACAGTATCATTCTTGATGTAGAGGTTCTTTAATCCCAATCGCTTTGCAAGCCTCTCCGCCTTATGGAGGGGAGTATAGCCTGCACCAAGATCAACTATTCTGCTCTTTTCTCCTAATGGAAGGAGCTCAAAATACCTCCAGAGGTTCTTTGCCCTCCCAGCAAAAGTTTCCCTAGTAACCTTTATTGAAGCCAAATCATATTTGACTTCCAGCGGGCCAAAGCATTCATCGCAAACATACCGAAATGTTGGTGCGTATTCTTTGCCGCACTCTCTGCATTCGAGTGATTGAACGTTACCCATGCTATATTTTCATACATGCTCGAAATTTAGGCTGATAAATATCTTCGTGGTCGTATTATTCTTATAGGAATATCAGGCTCGTATCTGTATTTGTACGCTTTGTAGACGCATAATGGTTTATCAGTGTTCTTGTTGCTACTAGATGCGTTTGAGTCAGGCGCAAACAGCTGTAGGCAGAACCGTCAAATGCCCTAACTGTGGAGCAACTTTCGAGATTACTCCTGATGCTCTGGCTTATGTGTGTAAATATTGCGGATGGATGGGCTCTACCGAAGACGTATCTGCCAAAGGCTGGCTCATGGCTGAGCCCGTATCGAGTGCAAAAGCACAGCAATCTATTGCTGAATTCCTGAAGAAAACATTGAAACATGCCTACTCTCAAACTCAGATAATCGAATTCAAGGGGCTTGCAGTTCCGATCTACATTGCACAGGTGCATGCAAAGACCCGCTATAATGGATACAGACAGGAAACTCGCACAGAATCCTATCCGATGACAGTTTTTGATGGAAAGGGCGGAAGGAGGACTGAGATGCGAACCAAGAGCTACCCTGTTTACTTCCCAGTGGAAGGAGAGTTTGACGAAATCTTGGATTACCCTGTCCTTGGGAGGAAGCATGCAGTATTCTTTGGCCTGGAGGATCTTAAGAAGAAGGTTCTTTCATCTAATGAAAAGCCGCTCGATGTAAAGGTCTTTCTTAACCAGAAATCAGAATGCTTGGATGTAGAGGTTGAGGAGGGTGAAGTAAAAGTGATGGCTGAAACGATGGCTGAAGATGAGCATAGAGCGCGTGCTGAAGCCATGACAACAAAACTCTTTGATTGTTATACCGACGATCAATTGCTTTCTACAAAGCTCATATTCTATCCTGTTTACACGGCGAAATATTCTTACAGAGGTAAGAGTTTTCGAATTGCGATTGATGGATCTTCAGGAGCCATCGTCAAGGCCGAGCTCCCTCTTACTCTAAGTCTTAGAATTGGTTATGCAATGGCAGGATATGCCGGTGTTGCTCTTGCTACTCTTTCTGGACTCTTCTTGTTGGATACGAATGAACCAATTGTGGGGATAGTTGCGACTGTTATCGGACTAGGGTTAGCGGGCTGGTCGTTCTTCAAAGCAACCGCCGAGCAGAGAATCAAGAGAGGCTAGTATATGGTGCAATGGAAGTGTCCTACTTGCGGAAATATAACAGAAGTTGGAGAGCAAGATCTTGTTACAGTATGTCCCTATTGCCGCACCTGCTATACTATTGATGGAGCTATAATCAAAGACCATTATCTTGTTCCAACGTACTATTCCAGCAGTGAAGCAATCGAGAACCTAGTACTCTGGGTAAAGAAGCAGATTGGCGCTGAAGAGGATCTGCCATTGCATTTGGAAGTAGTTTCCACAACTCTGGATTACTACCCATTTTGGCATGTGGTTCTGCAGGCAGAGACAAAATTCTCTGGAGTTGGGCAGGATGCAACCTACAGCTCCCCTGCTGGGTTCAACACATATAGAAACATCCATTTTGTTTCGAAACCTGAAGAGGGGAACTTAGACAGAGGGTTCAGTTTGACATATCCAGCCTCCGCAACCATCCCCAAAGAATTGGTCAAATACGAATTTCCTACTAGAAGTCGGAAATATTTCAGCGAAGCCTATGTCAAAGAGTATGGAGGGAAACTCCACAATGGTGTAATTACGCAGAAGATAGCAGAGGAATATGCTCAAAACGATGTCAAAAGAATACTTGGGGAACTAGTTGCAAGAGAAATCTATCAGGTCAATTCTAGGGAGGACAAGATAGACCTTCTTAGCATATTCTATTTGCACGCTCCTATCTGGCATATCAATTACAAGTATCAAAGCAGGAGCTATGAAGCTTATGTCGACGCCAGCACTGGTAGGATCATTTACGCAAATTATCCAATCAGCATAGAGCATAGGACAATATGGGGAGCTGTAGCTGGTGCGAATGTTGTTTGCGGCTTTTTGATAGGAGGATTATTGAGCACTTTCTCTCCTATTGCAACAACAACGACATTCTTTGGGTTCCTTGTTGTAGGAGGAGTATTTGCTATGCGCGCATTTAGATTTGGAAGAGGGAAGGAGGAGGCAGCATAGGTATAGGCGCACGCCCCTGCGTGCAAACTATACGGTGGGAGTAGCATATGAAGCAAGGAAAGGAAAACAATGTTGATGAAGTAATCATTAACCCTATGATCAAGATGGAAAGGTAGGTACAGCATAGGGAATAGTTGATCACTCTACTGAGAGAGTACTATATCGCTTTAGTACTCTACTAAGATGATTCTTCTGCACATGCTAAGCCTGTATGCAAAAATTTTCCTTGTTTGCAATATAAACTCAAAACATGAGAGCGTTTGCCCATAGCAGAGTTATCAGGACCAACTATCCAAATACTTTTTAGATGCTCCTTGCCTTCTTCAGCCTTACAAAGGATCTTCATAAGTTGCCAGACATTGTAGAGAAAATCAAGGCTGAGCGCGGCCTCTTAGAAAAAGTTGTTTCCCATGTTCCCGGCTATCACGGCTACAAGGAGAAAGAACTTCGCAGGGAAAGCGACAGGCTTGTAAGACAGCAAGCTGCTTCATTTTTGAAAAAGGCTTCGGATAGTTTCAAACGATCTTTAGCATCGGGACCGGATCTTACTGATGCAAAACGCGCGGCTGCAGATAGGCTGTTGGCAAGGCTGGATCTTACGAAAGAGAGGATTAGCAAGGCAGTTGGAGGCTATTCTGGCTTCTTTGATGTGGTCAAGGTTCGCGAAGACAGGCTAGATAAAATGATTACCAATGATTTTGATCTGATAAATCTATGCTATACATTGGCAGACCAAATTAACAAGATCGCAAAGGCTGGCATTGCATCTTCTGGATGGACGCAATTGGTCGAGGAAGCAGAGACCCAGATAGAAAAGATTGAAGATGCATTGCACACTAGGGACGATATTCTGACAAAGGTGTAGAATATTGCCACAAGTTATTGAATGGAAGTCAGTCGGAGAAAACGAAATTGTATGGCGCTATCCCATTGAAGAGATTACATGGGGCGCACAGCTTGTAGTTCACGAATACGAAACGGCAGTATTCCTTCGCGATGGGAAGGCGTACGATGTGTTCGGGCCTGGAAGGCATACAATTACAACGCAAAACCTTCCTCTTATAACAGGAATTCTGACTAGGATTGCAGGCTTTAGCGAGAAACCTTTCAAGAGCACCGTAATCTTCGTAGCGATAAAGCAGTTCACGGGACTCTTTGGGCTTCAGGCACAGAGCACGGAGTACGCTCCAATACAAGCCAGAGGACGATACTTCTACAGGATAGAGGATCCCAACATCTTCGTCAATGAGATTGTAGGAGGACAGGCGGCGTTCAATACTGAACAGGTGACAGAATTTCTAAGAGGCTTTGTAAACGAAAGAATAATCGATGAACTTTCGCATTATGATCTTTTGACGGTCTACACAAGGCTTGATGAGACCTCGTTCAAAGTCAAGAACGTGCTCGTTGATAACATGAAACGTGTCGGCATAGAGTTAATTGATCTAAAGTTCGAGGCTGTCGATACATCTCCAGAATGGCGCGATCGTCTGTTCTTCATCAAGGCAGGTACTACAAGTTCTGAAGTGCTGCGAATGGAGACGGTAAAGAAGTCAGCAGAGGAATTGGGTAAGAGTACTGGAGGCGGAGCGGCATTCGGGGCTGGCATGGTCATCATGCAACAAGGCATGGCGCAACCAACGCAAGCAGGCATTGCGCAGGTAATATGCCCAAACTGTAAACAGCAAGTTCCTTCGACTTCAAAGTTCTGCCCCAACTGCGGATTCAATTTGCAGGCTCCTCAAACAAAGCCTTGTTCGAATTGTGGAACTGCTCTTCCTATAGGCATCAAATTCTGCTCTAACTGTGGGACGAAACAGGAATAGTTTAGTTCAGCGAAGCAGCCGCAAAATCCTCAAACATACGCTTTAGGGCTCTGTCACTAATCTTGATACTAGCACTGTTCACAAATCTAGCCAAAAGCTCTTTCCTTATTCCATCTCTCCTGTATCTAGAGGCCTGAATCACCATTTCAAGCTTGTCAAGTTCGTGAACCAATTTTGCTTCTTTAGATTTCCCTTGATTGAATTCCTTCCATATTGCAAGATACTGTTTGGAGATATTATTGGGAAGCATTTTCAGAAGTTTGCGAATGGCTTTATCCTCTTCGACCCTTTTGTTGCTGTCCTCTCCCGGCATCAAGTCGCCGGTTATCACTTCGCTCAGATCGTGAAGGAGAGCCATCTTCATACATTTTTCGGCGTCTAACCCTCTTTCATCTGCAAAAAGCATTGCAAGAATCGCTACTCCATAAGTATGATCAGCAACTGACTCTGGATGTTTCACTCTTGCCTTGAACTTCCAGCCTCTTCTGGGCTCGTCCTTGAGTTTCTCTGCTTCTGTAATGAAATCTTTGATGCCTACCAAATTAGGAGAACCACTTCTCCAGCGATTCTGATTTGCTTTCTTCTCTTTTCTCAAGTTTCTGCAAAGAGTTCTTGACCCGATCTTCTGAGAAGTCCTTTTCACTGCAGAGAAAGTCTACGATCCCTTTTGGATCTGGATGGTCCCATTTTATGTCAGCACTCTGACTGACTTTCGGATGCAGAAAGATTTCCCTGATCGCATTGTAATCGATTTTCTTCAGCTCATCCTGAATTGGAGCAACTTTCTCCAACTTCCCGTATGTCTTGATATATTTCAAAGCCGTCTTAGGCCCTATCTTCGCAAATCCGTCTGGATTGAAATCGGTTCCAAGCAGTATTCCTATGTCGATTAATTGTTCACGAGTTATCCCTAACTCTTCCAACACAGCATGCAACTCAACCTCTTCAGGCTCCAGAGTGACAAAGACATTCTTGTAAGGGAGTTTTCTTCTTCCTGAAATGGTTAGGTTTCTTATCAGTCTCTTCGCACCGAACAAAATGGAATCATAATCTTGGCTTGCAACATCGCTAACCAAACCCATCGAACAGAGATGCGCCGCAGTTGCTTCACCCTCAGAAGGTGCGTCTATGTACGGTATGCCCAAAAGTGTCAGGATTCTTTTTGTGTCATCAATCATGTAATCTTTCAGCACTGAAGTCGCTTGAGCATACTTCTTCGCCTCTACGATGTCCCCTCTTTCCAACGCTCTTTCATACATCACCACGGCTTCTTGCCTAGCGGCTTTCCTTCTCTGAATCTCTATAGTCTTCATTTCAGGTGGCTTTCCATCCAGCACATAAACGGGACGAATTCCAAGTGAGAGCAGGTTCACATTTCTATAGAACAAACCGCTAAGATGGGATGTTATCTTTCCCTCCCTGTCCATTAAAGGCTCGCCAGATTCCCCCCTGATTATGGAGAGAAACTGGTATAGAGCATTGTAAGCATCAACGGCAACGGTTCTTCCTGAAAGCTGCTCAAGGGTTGTCTTCCGAGGCTTGACTATTTCTCTTAGATTGACGCCCATTGAGCTATTTTCACTCCATCTTTAATTGTTGACATCCTATTAGCTTACTTCAATCACATCCAAATCGTAAGGAAATAGGGTTCTTGGGAAAATCTTTCTTACTTTTTCAACTATCTTCTTGTCAAAGCAGGGCCGATGCACCAAAACTAGATTCTTCACACCAGCTTCTTTGGCTGCCTCCGCAGCCCCAAAAGGCGTAGTATGCCCATATTTCTCCGCCCTCTCCTCATCCAATTCAGCAGCTTCGTGTATAAGGTAGTCAACACCTTTTGCAAATTTCGATAAATCGAGCCTTGCCGTATCTCCAGTGTAAACTATCTTCTTGCCCGAGATTTCTACTTTGTAAACGTAATCAGGAACAGCATGTTTTCCCTCCATCGTGTCGAGCTTGAACGGATAATCCGTTGACAGATTGTTAAACTCAAAAACGTCTTCAGGTTTGAAGTTAGGATAGAACTTCCCGCATACAGTCTTGGTATATTCCTCGAGCTTCTCTGGTCCCCCGACACTCATCCTGCCCTTTTCCTTGAAGGATAAATTCAGACCGATAAATGGAATCCCTCCATAGTGATCTCCATGCAGATGGGATACGAAAAGATACTTTGCATCATTGACGGAATAGCCGGATCTGCGTAGGAGGTATACTACTTGGGGACCGCAGTCAAAGAGAATTTTGTATTTAGAATCGACAAGTATGGACATATTCCCCCTTGAATCGCTATTGAATGCGTCTCCGGTTCCCAAGAATACCAAGCGCATGACGCTAGGAAATACCTGAGAGGGAATTAAGTGTTGATAATGTAGGTTTTGAATTGAAAGTGCGAATGCTATAACGCTGGAGATATTGAGGCATGTCAGGGTAAAAGTCGGCAGAATATTATCGGGAAATACAGAACTTTGTTTCGACAAGTGCCTAAGAACCGCCGTTCTTTGGACTAGAACAACCTGTTTTTAGTGCAAGGATTATACTGAACGCCTTCCCAATATCTGACGGTGAATATAGGTGACAAAAGAAAAGATCGTATTAGGAGCAGGACTAGCCGCTCTGGCCCTAGTCGCAGCATCGATACTGGTGCTATATGGGATGTCTCCTTCCCTAGTAGGAGCACCTGACCAAGGACTAGTAACCAGACCTCCAGAAACTCCGATAGCTCCACCTCCGCAGCAGGTTCTCCCTGCACCGCAGCAAGTGCAACAGACAAAGTCAGAAACGACAAAGTTCGAAAATACAATCTCGGTTAGTGGGACAGGCGTAGCAAAAGCAAATCCAGACAGAGTACTAGTTGCCCTAGCAATAAGCGAGGAAGCAAAGACTGCTCAGTTAGCAACAGAAAGCGCAGCAACGATATTCAACAAACTGCTCGCAACACTGGCCGCAGAAGGAATCTCCAGAAATGACGTGCAGACGAACTCCATCAACCTGAATCCTGTCTACTTCTATCCAGAACGAGCGCCTCCTGTAATTACGGGCTACAGACTCGATCACAGCATCACTGTAACCATAAAGTCGCAGGATACGACTCAGCTTGGGAAGCAGGCAGGAAAAGTCATTGATGTTGCAATAGCAGCTGGAGTAACAAGGATCAATGGAATCTCATTCGCAGCAGGAGACGAGTCAATCAAAGTGCTGAGGACTCAGGCACTGAAAGCAGCAATCGAAGATGCGAAGGACAAGGCAAACACGATGGCCAATGCATTGGGAGTGAAGATAGTCGGAGTTAGTAGTGTCTCGGAAAGCGTATTCATTCCAGTAGCCAAGCAGGTATTCAGAGGAGAAGTTGCAGCTCCTGCACCGGCAGCTCCGCCAACAGAGCTAGTGCCAGGCGAGTTCCAAGTAACCGTGAACGTATACGTAGTCTACGGCATCAGCGGCTAGAAGAGGGCCCTTACCCTCTTCTGTTTCTTCTTATTAGTACTGCTGCAATCGCCGCTATGGTTACTATGTTCATTCCAATGATGACTATCTCAGTCCTTGTAAGTAGCGGTGGTGGAGGTGGAACTGGTGGTCTTGCGACTATGATGTCAATGGAGGCTTCGTTCTTGTTTCCATCTGCGTCCGCAGCAGCTACGCGTATCTTATGAGGACCTTCACTTGCCAGAGAGGCATTCCACACATAGCTTCTGGCTCCGATATCCGACCAGCTCTGAACCTTTTCATTATCTATGAAGAGTTCCATGT
>JACPBJ010000183.1 GCA_016180375.1 Nitrososphaerota archaeon
AACCTTGACTACAAAAGGCTGGCTGAAGAGCTGAAGAAATACAAGCTTCTCATAACATTCAACGGCAGCAGCTTTGACGTGCCTTTTCTGAGCCGCAGCATGAAGCTGCCTGATACGCCTCACTTTGACCTCAGGTTTGCGTGCCGGAGGGTTGGATTAAGAGGGGGATTGAAAAGCATTGAGCGGCAGCTTGGCATAGAAAGGAGCAACAGCATAGTCGCTTCTCTTAACGGGGGCGATGCTGCTGAGCTTTGGCGCATGTACAGGGGCAGCGGTGATGAATACTACCTTAACCTGCTTGTTGAGTACAATGAGGAGGATATTGTCAATCTTAAGCGGCTGGCAGAGCACGTTTACAGCGGGCTTAAGCAAAAAATTTATATATAACAAAATTATCACAAAATATAGTGAAAAACATATGGATTTCAGCGGCTACAGAATCAGACCAACCAAGCACTTCGCCTTGGTCTACATGCGGAAATGGGATTATGATACAAATTCATTAAAGAGCGCATTGGAAAGCGCTTACAAGGTTGAAAAAGTTGGAAAAGACAAATTTGAGGCTTATGTCAGGGCAAAGGGAAACAGCAGGAAAATAGTATTTGTCAAGGATGAGGAGTATAAAGAGATAATAGTCATAACCGGAGCTGAGGGAAAATGAGAAAATGCCTTATATGCGGCAAAGGAAGCTTGGAAAAAGCTGAGGACATAACGCTTGAAATAGAAGGATACGTCTTCATTGTAAAAGGTGAACGTTGCACAGGCTGCAATGAGGAGATTCCTTACGAGGAAGAAACCCAAAGGACAATTTCTGTGGCAAGGAAGCTTGGCGTTTGGCCGGAGCCGATGAAGCTTTACAGGCACCTTTCAAAAAGCGGCGGCGGGCTGGTGTTCAGGATACCCGGCGATTTGGAAAAACAGTTGCGTCTGGATGAAAAAATCCAGATAGCCATATCCAAGGTAGGCAATAAGATTGTGATAGAGCCGGAAGGAAGATAATTCTGACAAACGGGCAACATTTTGCATGAATTCCCCCTTTTGAGAAAAAAAATCGTTAGAAGATTTATATAGTTATGAAACATTCCATCGCTATTCCGCAGTAAATAATCCTGTATCAAGGTCTTTGTGAAAAAATTATGAGGGCGATGGAAATGACTGATGACGGTTTAGTAAGAATAGTCCTGGATAACCAAGAAGCAGTCAGTTTAAGTGGGCTACCTCAAGGCTATGATGTACTCGGAGTCTTTGCGAACAGTAAACCACCTCAGCAAATAGAAGCAGAGGTTCGTAGAGTTTTCGGGCATTCATATAAACCAGCAACAGCTTTCCCTGCTTTTGCACAATTTTATGCGCTGTGTATTGACAGGCAAGGTGCATTAATCATTACTGACCCCGAGGGATCTGGCCAATTTATGGATGTCATACAGGAATCTAGAAACAGTTCAGTAACCCCTCAGTATCACCTGTATATGGGGGGTGCAGAAGGCATGATGCCTGCACCTATAACAAGAGTTTATGAACTGCCCCAATTTAGATTCGCATTTAAGTTTGCAAATCCAAAAACTCTTACGGCTGGTGTGGCAATAAAGGATGATGCGCGAGCCGATTTCTTTTACTTAATAGTCGCTTGCGGCCCTAATCGCACATCATTAGTCAGTTCTCATTATAATCGTATGGAAGTGGCTCGCCTGGAACCAATGTTGCCTATTCCTTATTCGCGACTTTGACTTTAGATAGGGATGATAAGAGCATAAATCCTTATCCCACAATGCTCATCTTGGAACTCTTGAACTTCTCAGGCATATAAGCCCCTATCCTTACAATTTCCGGCTTTAACCCTCGCTGCCGCAGCTTCTCCTTAAGGTTATCGGTGAAGAAAGTCTGGTCGTAGCCGAGGCATATCACGTCCGGTTTTTCGTCAGCAACAACCTTGAGCTTGTCGCCGGGGTTGCCAAGGATTATTTTGTAAACAAACCCGAGCTGCTGAAGCTGCCCGGCTCTTTCATCAGCAGGATAGTGCGGCTCCCTGTTCTTTATCTTCTTTACCGTTTCGTCAAGGGCAACAACAACTACAAGGAAGTCCCCGAGCTTCTTCGCCTGCCTCAGGTAATGCTCATGCCCCTTGTGAACGCCGTCAAAAGTGCCGAAGCACATTACCTTTCTCATTTTGTCAAGCCCGTTTATGCGGAGTGCAGTAGTTAGTCCTGCTATTATCGTAAATTGCGGTAATCGGTCAAATATTTATCGCGAAATTTACGAGATTAGAATTGCGCCAATAATTTCACTAATCAGCGCAATTCTCTATATTTTTAGTTGTTAGTTTTATGGGAAAAGACATTAATTTTTGTATATTCTTTTTACTTAACATTGCAGGCTGACTACTTCGGCTCCGCTCCTGCTTCGGCCACGCCAATGCCACAGTCCCTCATAAGAATGTGCAATCAGTAACCTTTTTAAATAGTTTATTGTTCCATCATTGTATGGCAAAGCTGAGGAAGAGTGTGAGCTAC
>JACPBJ010000177.1 GCA_016180375.1 Nitrososphaerota archaeon
CGAAGATCAGAAATTTGATCGAAGACAAGATGAACGAGGCATTGGAAGGTTGAAGATAGACAAAATTGAGCTTGTGGGCTTTAGAGGCTTAATCCAAGATTCTTTTGCCCTCCAAGATTTGACCGTTTTCTCTGGCGACATGGGAAGCGGCAAAACATCGAAACTCCTTGCCATACTTTACTGTCTTACAGGCTCTTCTCCTGCTGTTCTGACATTGGATGATCTCATCAATGTTGATTCTGATTTTATGTGGGTTAAAGCAACCGCTTCCATCAATGGAGAATCCCACCAGATAGAGAGAAGGAAGAAAAGAAAATCTGCTTCGGCACTTAGCACAGACCTACAGCAGTTACCTCACTATGACGAACGCATGTACATTGAAGGAAGGCAGATAGCCTCTCTTTTTGTTGGGGCCACGGCAGAAAAAGCCCTCAGAATCGATGCGATGCTCGGGCTTGCTGACTACAATCAGATTGCGTCAGAGATTACCATACTTCCGGTCGAGAGGAAGGTTAAGGAGCTTCAAACGCTAAGGGACAAGACTAGTGAGAGCAGGGGGGCATCTGATCGTATTGAACAGATAATCTCAGCAATTCAATCATTAGAAACGAAACTCCATGACAATGCAAAGGCCGCCGATTCCTTGATCAAAGATTACCTCTGGGCTCAAAGCGTCGAGAAGACTGGCGAGGAAGCTAGGAAGGCTGAAGCCATGATTCAGAGCAAAAAGAGCCTGCTCGAAAATTACAAAAAGCAGAGAGCGATGATGCCACGTTTAGATACTCGCCTTGAAGATCAATTGCAGGAGATTGAAGCCAAGCACGAGGCTTTGCAAAGGCGAATAACCTTTCTCGAAGCAGCAATGCAGACGCTGGACATAGAGGGAAAAAGGGTTGAAGACCTTACACTTTGCCCTCTCTGCGGCGCGTTGCTTAGTCCAAATTCTCTTTCAAAGTTCAAGGGGTACGATGAAGAATATCGCAGGCATCTTTCAGAAGTTATGACTTTCAAGGACGAACTGGAGCAGAAGCGCAAAGAAGTCAGCGATGTCAAAAAAAGCAAGGAGAAACAAGAATTCCTCGTAGCCCAGATAAACGATCTTGAGAACGAAATCGCGTCCCTGAGCTCAGCAGCAAAAGTCGTCGGAGACCTGCAAAAGGCACGAGAAATCATGAAACGCTATGATGAGATGATGCGCGAAAAGAGGGAGTTTGAAATTAGAAAATCAGGACTGGTAGACCAGAAAGAATCACTACTGTCTCTGCAGCAAGAGCTTCAGGGTATTGTAACAGAAGATCTAGAGGGCAAAATTGCTCGACTTCAAGAGTTTCTCCAGAGCATGAAGAAGATAAAATCCGTACTTTTGGAGGCGCTAAACGAATCAAGGAAGGAAAATCTGGAAAGAATTAGAGGCTCATTTAAGATCACCTTCCGGAAGATCTACCCTTATGAGAGATTTGTAGACGTTGACTTTGACACTCAAATGGTAAGAAACAAAGAGGTGATGATAGTGAAGGCCATGGTCGATGGGAAGTGGATAACGTCTTCACAAATGAGCACCGGTGAGAATGTCGCATTGAGTTTTGCATTGCTTTACGCCATAAACGAACTCGAAAAGTCTCCAATTCTCCTAATGGACGAGCCTGAAGAGGGCCTTGATGAAAATGGAGTCAGAGGGCTGGCTGATGTTCTACGTAGTATCTCGGCGCATACTCAGATTATCGTTGCTACGAGGAACCAGCTGCTCGCTAGGCTCTTGTCATAAGGAGGTTGCAGATCATCCCAGACCAATACGAAGACATGAAGGCCATAGGAGTCATAGCCAGCGAGTCTTCTGATACGCAGGCCAGAGTAATCCTGAACGAGCATGAAGAGGTCAGTGTCAAGGCAGAGGATTTGGTGTTGGTTAGGAATAGAGACTCATCGGAAGTCATGGCAGTGCTTCGCAGCGGCCATGGCTCGAATGAAAATCTCAAGCCTGGAGGGTATCATCCAGGTGTCGCGTTTGCCAGAGTTGGAGGAAAACCATCTACTGCGAAAGAAACTTATGATTTTGCCTTGACCATAATAGGAGAAGTGGGCAATGGCGTTAAGCAGAACAAGAAGATACTGACGCCTGGCTGCGAAGTCAGAATCTTCGATGATAGCCATGACCCAATGAAGTATCTGTCCGGCAATGGTAACTTTGAAACGATAGGGCACTACGAAGGACATCTAAACTGGAAGGTTCCTGTTCAGACAAAATTCATTCCGTATCACGTTGGAGTGTTTGCTAGCACGGGCGGAGGTAAATCATACCTTGCAAGATACCAGGTCATTCCGTTGCTGGAGAGGGCTGAATACTCTGTTCTGATACTGGACTGGAAGGGCAGAGATTATGCTCCTTACTATCCAAAGAGCAAGGTTCTCAGCATATCTGAACTTGCGTTTGATGCTGAAACCGTGGCCAGATACCTGAACAAGAAGATGAGCAACTTCGGCTATTCAAGTTCGGGAGGAACTGTTT
>JACPBJ010000178.1 GCA_016180375.1 Nitrososphaerota archaeon
ACCTCTTTGAATCCTAATTCATGTACAAAAGGAATTCTGGCGCGTGCAAATATCGTCGTTAATGGTTTGATGCCAGCCGCCTGACACTCGTCTAGGAAGATTTCGTGAGCCCTTCTATCCAGATCCATAGGCTTTAGCCGCGCATATTCTGCCGCGTACGGTCTTTTGATAACCTTCACAATTTCTTTCTCTTTGACTCCCTCTTCAAACAGGTATCTCTTGGTCAGATCATCGGCGAAGATACTCTGTATCTTTGCATAAGTGGCTCCAGCTCCGGCAGCCTCCCATACCATCCTCTTCAGAATGTTGATGTCTCCTTTGTGGTTCTGGCAGAGCTCAGCGATTATTTTGACCATGAGAGCTGCTACTGAGTCATCTTATTCTTCTAGCATATAAGGGTGTGAATCTTCGGCGATGATGGATGATTGGAGTTTCAACAATTTTCTACGGCTATGGCGGTGAGCCTATTGTTACAAAGATACGAAAAATAGCCGAGATTTTCAAACAAGCAGGCTACCCTCCATTCATCCAAATAGGCGCAGCAGACCCCAGAGCAGGGTATGATCAAGTTGTCAGAGGAGCGATCGAACTAAAAGAAACGTACGAAATAAAATACAGCCTACATCAAAGCGTCTGGCTCCCTTCGAAAGATTTCTACATCAACCTTGCATCTTCAATCGAAGAAATCAGAAAGAAGAGCCTCTGGGCTTTGAAGAGGAGCATAGACTTTGCAAGGGACATTGAGGCAAAGAGGCTGTCATTCCATGCTGGTTACGCTACCAACACGGTTACTCAGGAAGAAGAGTTTCTCCCTGTGACTCCTTCCGAATTGATCCCTCTTGGCGCAGCTTATAGGAATTCAATAGCGAGCATCGAAGAGCTTCTGGATTATGCAGGTGATGATGTTCAACTAAGCGTTGAGAACTTCAATTACAGACCGGAAAGAGGATACCTATTCTCTCTTCCCAAAGATTTTGCCGTGTTGCCAAAGAAGATCGGGGTTATCCTCAATGCAGGCCATGTTTACTATTGCCGGATGAAACTGAAAGATCGAAACTATCAGAAGCAGTTAATCGATTCCATAGCTGGCAGAGTATTTGAGATGCACGTCAATGATAACGATGGTTCAGAGGATCAGCACATGCTTGTTGCCCATGGAAAAGTTCCCCTCAGAAACATTCTGAAAGATGTGCTCCGGCACCAGAAAATGCCAGATTTGATAATCGAATCCCACAAGAAGAGGCACGGTTACAGCGATGATGATCTAAAGAATAACATAGCCTTTGTTGCAAAACTGGGTAATGCGTAGCTACTTGTAGGAGCTTACCGAATCGTAAGTAATTCCCTGCACTCTCTCTACAGTTTCTTTCTCAAAAAGGCTCCACCCATCGAAGAAATAGCTGGGCTCTTTCATGCTTGCCAAGAGCGGATAGATGTCGAGTTTTGAATATGAATCATGATTATTCATTATCATTACGCAGTCAGCATCCTTGAAGCCATCTTTGATCGATGCAGGAACTACGTCAAACTTTGCAATTTCTTCTGCAGAAACAACAGGATCATAGCCGTAGAGCTTCGCGCCGGTATGCTGAAGCGCCGCAACAAGATCGAGCGTCGTAGAGTCTCTGGTGTCAGAAGTTTCCGGGATGCCCTTAAAGGCGAAACCCATGATGAATATCTTCGATTTTCCAACTTTCTTGCCGGAACGTCCAAAGAACCTGTTCAACTTTGCAACTATGTGATCGACCATGCTCTCATTGACTTCTCTGGCAACTTTGACCAGTTTCGGTGCATAACCTGTAAGAGTCGCAGTATTCATGAAGATATATGGGTCCTTCTTCAAGCAGACTCCTCCAACGCCTGGGCTTGGTACTGGTATTCTATTCCTTACATATCCTTCATTGGCAGCCCTAACAATCCTGTTTGCATCTAGACCGAACCCGTCGCAGATCAGAGCAACTTCATTCGCGTAGGCGAATGTTACGTCCCTGTACGTGTTGTCAATTAACTTGATGAGCTCGGCAGCTTCAGGGCTTTCTACGCTAACTATTGTAGTAGTAAGTTTCCTGAATATGTTAGCTGCAAGTTCTCTGCTCGTATTGTCGATACCTCCG
This sequence comes from Nitrososphaerota archaeon, assembly GCA_016180375.1. Taxonomy (GTDB): domain Archaea; phylum Thermoproteota; class Nitrososphaeria; order Nitrososphaerales; family UBA57; genus JACPBJ01. The sequence goes on from JACPBJ010000178.1 coordinate 2,115, forward strand.
ATGATCTGGGGAAGCTCTCTCAGCTCTTTCAATGCTCTCCCGGCAACTGTTCTCTCGGGCGCGCTTACAAGAGAAAAGTCTCTTCTAGCAACGAGCCCCGATTCTCTCTCCAGAATTGGAAGCATTGCATTCCTTGCAGTTCCGACAGGGACGGTCGAGCGGACAATTACCAGATCGTCCCTCTTCAAAACCTTGCCAACCGCCTTGGTCGCTTCCTCCAAATGGCGCAACATTGGTCGCTTCCGCTCATCGACAGGAGTTTGTATGCAGAGTACGTACACATCACCTTCAGGTTGCTCAATTCCATTTTTCACTATGAGGTTCTTGCCTATGTGGAAACTAAGAAGCGAGTCGAGACCAACCTCGTGAATATGAGGGAGACCCTTGTT
>JACPBJ010000206.1 GCA_016180375.1 Nitrososphaerota archaeon
TATCAGAGATAGCACATGCAGGAGGAACAGGAGTAGAAATTGAGCTTTCGAAGGTACATCTTAGAGAGGACGATCTTGAACATCATGAAATAATGATTTCAGAGTCGCAGGAAAGGATGGTGTTTGTAGTCAAGGCATCATTTGAAGAGGAAGTTTGCCGAACATTCCAAAAGTATGGCCTGCTATATTCGATAATCGGAAGGGTAACAGACACAAAAGGGATGGTTGTAAGAAAGAACGGAAAGGTTCTCGCAGATCTTCCTGTTGAAGTGGTCGTAAGAGCAGAACCAGCGCCGAGGGCGACGAAGAAACCCAGCTACATCGACAAATTAAGTAAAATGAGAACACCCGAACCAAAGGGAACTCTTGAAGATGTAACTATGGAAATGATCACCTCTCCGAACCTCGCATCTAAGAGGTGGGTCTACCAGCAGTATGATCATGAAGTTGGCGTAAGAACCGTAGTGAAACCTGGACTTGCAGGTGCTTCAGTGCTAAGAGTTTCAGATGACAAGTTTCTGGCAATAAAGGTCGATGGAAATCCAAAGCACTGCTACCTTGATCCGTACCATGGGACAGCAGGGATCCTAGCCGAGGCGTGCAGGAATGTCATAGCGGTTGGAGCAGAACCCATTGCTATGGTAGATCATCTACAGTTTGGGAACCCCGGCAATCCTGAGGTGTACTGGACTTTTGTTGAAAGCGTGAGAGGATTTGCTGATTATTGCAAGGAGTTTGGCATTCCCTGCGTTGGAGGGAAGGTAAGTTTCTACAATGAGGACACCCAAACTGGGGTTGCGATAAAACCTACCCCGCTAGCAGCCGTTCTGGGGCTAATAGAAAGTGCTGATTTCATTACTTCTACATCTCCTTCCGAAAATGCTACAGTAATTCTTCAAATTGGAGAGACGAGGAGCGAGCTTGGCGGCTCCGAATATTGCAATGAAATCTTTGGTATGGTTGGAGGCAAGGCTCCCAAAGTCAACTTTGAGGCAGAGAAAGAAAGTCAGAGAGTAGTACGCGATGGAATAAGGAAGGGACTGATCGACGCAGCGAACGACTGCTCGTCTGGAGGTTTGCTCATTGCAGTCGCAGAAATGAGTATGCTATCAGGAGTAGGTGCCAGCATAGACCTAGAGAAATGCCCCTCAGTTGCCAAGAGGTGGGACGAAGTAGCGTTTTCGGAAAGCCATTCAAGATTCGTCATCGCAACATCAAACACCAAGGCCACAAAACTGAAAGAACTTGCACGGAAACATGGCGTAAAATGTTCTGAAATTGGTGTATTCAAGGGGAACAACTTCACCGTCAGAAGCAAAGGCAAGACGCTTGCATCACTGCCAGTCGGGAAGATGAAATCCGAATGGGAGATGGCAATACCAAGACTGATGGGGGATGCTAAATGACCGACATTAAGGAGAAGTGCGGTCTTTTCGGAGCCTATTCGTACAACGGTTCAGATGTGATGCCATTACTGGTGACAGGGCTCAGAGCGCTTCAGCACAGAGGGCAGGAAGCGTGGGGCATATCAACATCCACAATCAAGCCGTACAGACAGAAAGGTCTTGTCACGGAGAACACTGACAAATCCGTCCCAATGCTGGAAAGGATGTCAGCCAAAGCAGGAATAGGCCATGTTCGATACTCGACAGTTGGAGGTTCGGCAATAAAGTATGCTCAACCAATGCCTGTAGGCAACAAGTTTGCGATAGCGCACAACGGAACAATTTCTGATACTGCTACGCTTGAAAAGAAACTGAAGGGTTCGGGTTTCTCTACCAACGGTTGCAATGACACAACGCTAGCAGGCTATAGACTCCTTGATCTTCTGAAGAAAAACGGTTGGGATTGGTATGACGCAATTGAGAAACTTGCAGACGAGTTGGTTGGCGCATATTGCTTCTTGATAATTACAAATGACGGCAAGGTCTTTGCTGTAAGAGACGTAAGAGGTTTCAGGCCTCTCTGCATTGGTTGGCACGAGCCTAGCGAGTCGTACGTGTTTGCATCTGAGAGTTGCGCTCTTTATGTGATGGGTGCCAGCCTAGTAAGAGACATCAAGCAAGGCGAAGTAGTCAGACTCGATAAAAATGGCATGGACACTTTTAGCTTCTATAGAGGAGAAAGAGCGGCACACTGTGCTTTTGAATACGCTTATTTTGCGCATCCAAGTTCTATAATTGATGGTCATAGCGTATACCACGCTAGGAAGGAACTTGGCAGACAGTTGGCAAGTACTTATGGTAATGGTGCCGATGTTGTCATCCCTGTCCCAGACTCGGCAAGGCCTGCAGCATTGGGGTATTCTATGGAGGCACAGCTTCCAATTGAAGAGGGGCTAATGAAGGACAGATATGCAAAGAGAGGAGGAATAAGGAGTTTCATTGAACCAAGAATTAGTGACAGGGAGAAGATAAACAGATGGATGGTAGCCGTGAAGGAAATAGTGCAAGACAA
>JACPBJ010000207.1 GCA_016180375.1 Nitrososphaerota archaeon
AGGCTCTCTACCGAGTACTTGAACCTAGTTTCCAACTATATCATGCGGAATAGGGCGTACAAGAAGAGGTTTGGCAATCAGGAACCCCTCATGATTACTCCGTGGTGGAGGAAGGGAAAGAATTCAAAAGTTGAGATATTCCTTTCATTTGGAGCTACCGAGGCTAAACCGCCCGAGGATGCAGATGCAATATTCGACGTAATAGAAACAGGCTCTACGCTAGATCAGAATAACCTGAAATCGATTGAAACTGTGCTCGAATCGTCCGCCGTTCTAATTGCGAATAAGAAAGCCTTGAAGGATAAGGGGAAGAGGGAGAAGATCTTCGACGTTCTAACTCTTCTAAAGGGAGTCGTCGACGGCAGAAAGAAGATTCACATCTTCCTGAACGTAGAAAAGAAGAACCTTCCAAGACTGCTGAAAGCGCTTCCCTCTTTGAAGGGCCCTACTATAAGCGAACTCTCAACAAAGGGATGGTACTCCATTAACACGATAGTAGGTAAAGATGAATTCCTGAAGCTCTTGCCAACGATTAGGAGGCTTGCGCAGGGCTTGGTGGTGCACTCTCCACAGCAAATTCTGCCACTAGAGGAAATATGGAAAAATGAGTCCAATGGATAATTCCATAAAGAAATACACCCTCACAAAGAATAACATTACGAGCCTTACAAAAACACTGCGTAAGAGCTCCTCCCTGACAAAGAACATCGAGAGCGTCAAAGAGATAGTCGATGATGTAAAGCGGAGAGGAGATACGGCAGTAATAGAATATGCGAAGAAGTTCGATAACGTTGTAATCAAGCCTAATGAACTGAGGGTTAAGGATGATGAAATCAAAAGAGCGTATTCAAAGGTCAGCAAGGAAGAGATCAGGGCTCTAAAGAACCTTAAGCGCAGAGTTCAAAGACTCGATTCAAGACTACTGAAAAAATTGCAGACTGTAGGTCTTAAGGAAGGGGGGCTTTCCATATCTCTCAAGATATCTCCATTGGAGAGCGTAGGCTGCTACGTGCCTGGAGGAAAGGCTCTCTATCCTACATCTCTTGTCATGTGCGCTGCACCTGCGAAAATTGCTGGTGTTAAGAGAGTAGTCGTCTGCTCTCCCCCTTCATCGAACAAAGAGATAGCCCCAATATTGCTAGTTGCTGCAGATATTTGCAATGTCGATGAAATCTACAAAGTTGGAGGCGCTCAAGCGATCGCTGCTCTTGCATACGGAACCGAAACTGTCAAGCCTGTTAAGAAAATTGTTGGGCCGGGGAGCATCTATGTAGCACAAGCAAAAGTTCTAGTTTCGAATGATGTTGCAATAGATCTCCCTGCTGGGCCAAGTGAAATCCTGATAATTGCAGATGAAACTGCAAATCCGAGAGACGTAGCCAGAGATATGATTTCTCAGGCAGAGCATGGTTCAGACAGCATCTCCGGGCTGGTCTCAATATCGAAGGAGTTGCTGGAGCGAGTGAGCAAGGAAGTGCGTTCAATGGTAAAAGATGCTCCGAGAAAAGAGTTGATAGAGAAATCTCTCTCAGAAAACGCGTTCATGCTTGACTGCAATGATTTACAAATCGCAATAGAATTTGCAAACGCGTTTGCACCGGAACACTTGGAGATCTTAACAGAAGATGCAGATAAGGTTGGAAAGAGCATTGATTCCAGTGGCGTAATTCTGCTGGGGCCATACACACCTGTAGCGTCGAGCGATTACGGATTAGGCACAAATCATGTATTGCCTACTGGAGGAACTGCAAGGGTATACTCAGGTCTGTCTGCTTTGGATTTCGTGAAGAGAACCTATGTTGCAAAAGCAACGAAACCATCTCTGAGAAAATTGGCTTCCGACATGGGAGTCCTTGCTAGGTCGGAAGGACTGCTGAATCACTACAAAGCGATAGAGGAGAGGCTGAAGTAATTGCAGGGATATGTCAGTATAAGAGTTCCTAGCGGAGAGGCCTATGTAATAAAAAACAGTCGAGACAGGCTTGCGCGAGCAAATTCAATAGTGTTCGACTGCGACGGAGTCCTTATCGATGCTTCACAGTCCTACAACAAGGCGATAGCAGACAGTTCTGCCTACTTGCTGAGCGACTTTCTGGGCAAGAAATTCCCATCATCGACCATCACGGAAGATGTCATCTTTGCTTTCAGGCGAACTGGAGGGTTCAACAACGACTGGAATGCGACGTATTCGATAGTCATCTTTGTAATGTCCAGCATGCCAGAGAGGTTTCTAAATGCTTACAGAGGCATATTTGCAAAGGCAACCAAAGACGAGCCAGATGACCCGTATTCAAGGTTAAAACTCGCAAAGAAGATGATCGCTCAAGAGGGAATAAAAATCGAATTTGAACAGGAGACTAGGATTAAAAAGATCAGTGAGTTTGCTGGCATGCTGGATACAAGAGGCATCGAATCAGCAGAAGAAACCGTTCTA
>JACPBJ010000208.1 GCA_016180375.1 Nitrososphaerota archaeon
CTGCACACCCGTTGATCCCCAGACAGAAAGAACCCTCTCTCGAACGCGCTCAAGAGCCTTGACTTGCTGAGCTGTAAGTTTGTCCTTTGCCATAACCTGAACATCCCTGTCTCCAGGCCGGTATCTGATCAAGTTTCTTTCGGAGGACCTCCGCAGAAGGAGCTCAGCCTCAGCAGCAGTTGGGATTACCAGTCTTTCTGTATGTTTGAGTTTTTCTACATTCTCCTTGCTAGTTGGCAAATCAGCCTTGTTCGCTGCTATCAGTGCGAGTTTTGCGATCTCCCTCAACGCACTGCAAAAATTGCGAATATCTTCCTTCTTCCATTGAACAGACTTGTCAAGTTTCAGATCATGTTTCTCTGCGGCGCGCAGAACATGGCTTTGCTTGACCGACAGGCCGCTGAGTTTTTCAGTTAACAGTTGGAGAAACTTGCCCTTGTCCGACTCTGCAGCTCTGGCAATCTTCATCCAATCCCTATTCACCACATCTGTTAGCCATAGATCAAACTCTTTCTCAACAAAGGCTACATCCTCCAATGGATCGTGAGAACCAACATCAACCGTTCTACCTTCTACGTCTGTAGAACCTGAGGCATCGACAACATGTATGAGAGCATCTGCTTGACGCAAATCGTCAAGGAATTTATTGCCCAGTCCTCTTCCCTGAGACGCTCCAGGCACCAATCCAGCTACATCTACGAGTTTCACGGGGATGAGCCGAGTCCCATCAATGCATAGAGAATTCTGCGGATTATCGGCTACGCCCAGCTCCTGATGCACGCATTTGATTCTTAGATAGGCTATACCCAAATTAGGCGAGATAGTCGTGAAAGGGTAGTTTGCCATAGGAACGTTCAGCAAGGTCGCCGCGTTGAAGAAAGTGGATTTGCCAGTATTCGGTTTGCCAATGACTCCAGCGATCAGTTGCCTTTCACAACTTCTAGCATGCTTTAAGCCTAATATAAGGCACTTTGGTCAGATTGAATAATCATGGCGATAAAGGCTGTAATCTTTGACTTGGACGGGACAATAAACCGATCCGTTCGCTACTACAAGGCTTACGACGATTACGCCATGTCGATCTTGGCCGAGTTTCTGAAACTTCCAAAGAAGCAGGTTTATGCGAAGATGCAGGCGCTTCGAAAAACTGCCACAGGATTTACTAAACGTGTCGAATTACTCGGTATGCCAAGATCAATATTCTATGATCAGATGACAGCAAGAATTCCTTGTGACAACCTCATCGACGCAGATGTCAAGCTCAAAGTCATGTTGGAGGAGTTGAGAAAAGAGGGATACAAACTGGCTCTATTAACCAACACAGGGTTGCCTCTGGTTCAGAAGATAGTTGCTGCATTAGGAATTCCGAGCAATATGTTTGCCGTGATTGCAACCTCAACAGACACAGGGCTTAAGCCTGATGACGAACCTTATCTTTATGTTGCCCACCAGTTGAGCGTCCCTTTGCAAGATTGCTTGTATGTGGGGGATAGGTACGAAATGGAGATAGAGACTGCAAAGAGGCTTGGCATGACGACCGCCTTGATAGCTAATTCGTTCTTGGAGGATTCCTTGCGCAGTGGCTACTCGGATCACATCATTGACAATATTTACGCGGTCCCAACACTATTGCGGGTCATCAATGCAAAAAGAGAAAGGCTGGTTGAACCCAATAGTTCAGTCATACACCAAGCATGAGATAAGTTTAAGCAGATGAATTTTTGGAGGATGGTGAAACATGTACAGGCACATCGAGGAAACATGGCAGAAAGTCACCAAGGAAAACTACGGCGACATTCGAGCGAGGGCCATATCGTGGAGAAAGGACAGAGCAATAATTAGAGTTGATAAACCATCAAAATTACAAAGGGCAAGGGCTCTAGGCTACAAGGCGAAGAAGGGTTTTGCTGTTGTAAGGGTGCGCGTCGGAAGGGGAGGCATGAGAAGGAAGCGCCCAGTTTCTGGCAGAAGACCGAAGCATTTGGGGGTCACTAGGATGAGGGCTGATGTCAGTATGCAGCAGGTTGCTGGAAGAAGAGCCATTGAGAAGTATCCGAACCTAAAGTTCCTCGGTTCGTATTTTGTTCACAAAGATGGCAAATACCTATGGTACGAGGTCGTCATGGTTGATCCTTTGAGTGCCGCTGTAGCGTCAGACAAGAACCTAAAGAAGACACTACCTGAATGAGGCTGGTGCATGCTTCTGACTAGCTAAATAGCTGGCTCAGCATGGAAAGCGTTTTATTTGCATGTCTTTGCTGAAGGTAAAGCTCTTGCCGCAGAAATACGCAGTAAGGATAGAGCGGATAAACGCAGAGACCAAGGACTCAAAATCCTACATTTTTGTTCCCACTGATCATGATGATGGACTCTTCAACTATATGCCGGGAATGTTCTTCCTACTCGAGGCAGAGGTTAACAGACCTGAGAC
>JACPBJ010000168.1 GCA_016180375.1 Nitrososphaerota archaeon
TGTTCCATATCAGAAGACAAACACATACACCATAGACATTCTCACCAGAGAGGGCGGCAACCTACAGCTAATAGCTGAGGTTGTTAGTCAGGGAAGAGCCGTAGTTGCGGAGCCAGTCGACCTCAGCATATCTCCGATGGATCTTTTCGTATAGGTGAGATCAAACATGTCAACCTCTACAGTTCTTAAGATCAGGAACATGACGAGGACACAGGCACCAGAAGAGCTGACCGAGCCTCTCAGCACTTTTGGGGACGGGCCAGGTATTCTATTATCCGACCTACTACGTGAGTCGGTCATCAGTGCGGCGAAGAACGTGTTGGGCGAAACGCTTGCTTGTCGCATTCTGTCATATCTTCGGCTGGATACCGCAGCAAACATGCTGGAGGTGGGCACACTCCTACATTCTATGTGTGGAGACTTTGGCGCTTCGATTGTAGAAAGGGCGATAGTCAAAGAGTTGTTTCAGAGACTTAATATCAAATATGAAGAGCGCTACGGACTCGATTTCGAGGGGAGTATCCAACTTATCCTAAAGATATTGGATGAGGGCACGTTACTACCCAACGAAACGGCTATATTCGGATCGGGGAAAGTTTATGGTTGAAGTTGAAGTCAGAGTAGCAAAAATTCAATGTGAGAAGCTTTTGGGCATGGCCGAAGTGGGCTCTGAAATTGCATTTGATGTTAACGCTTCTCTGAGTGAGACTAGTAGGAATCCAGGCCTACTTACCCTAGACTTTGATCTCGCCTTCGAGACTCAGCCAATGGTTGCAAAATTCTTCCTAGCAGGTTCAGCCATGATTAGAGGTAAAGACGAAGAGATTCAAGACCTAATTACCTTGGAAAATCAAGACTCTGCTCCAGATGTATTCATGAAGATTTATGAAAAGGTATACGCCATTCTGTACCTTCTTTCGGGCACAATAGCAATACCATATCCCACACCTGGCCTCATAAAGAAGACCCAGATCTATTCAACCAAAGGGGCAATTCAACCTTTTGTCATAGCAAGGTAGATCCTACGCGTATCATTTTGAATTGAGACGAGAATATGGTTGATGAGATTTCGGGAATACAAGGTGGGTCCAGATCTACACCTCTCGCTATAAAGAAGGAAACTGCGCAAAAAATCTGCAAGGATGTATTAAGTTTGGATGACAATATAATGCTAGTACGCTTATTCGACAGCATTGGGAACGCGCTAGCTAGCGCTGAGCGGAAGGTCTTCTTACAGCAATGGCCAGCTAGTTCACCATCGGCAGAAGCTAATGCTGGACCATGGGCGGTTATCGTGGGTGGTATCTCAAAGCAGGTAGAACAGTTCTTTGGAGCTGCCAAATCTGTCGTGATCAGTTACACGAGGATGACGATAATGCTGGCACCTTTAGCGTCACATAATCTATATCTGGTCTTGCTGTTGCGCCCGTCAGCAAACGCAAGTTATATCTTGGAGAAAGTCAGAGACGTGGTTGGTCCATAGGGCCTATCAAGTTGTGAACGTTTGTTTCTCTGAAGTATAAGTACATATGGCCGAACTCCGACTCCATTCCGCCTTGTGAAGATTTCGGCCATTTCTCCCGACTAAGCATCTCTGGAACGCTAACCTCCCCAGACATTCGTATAGAATTATTTCAACCGCTAGAACAGGCTCAGGATAGATAGGCAAGCAAGGTTGAAGAAATGAGTAAGATCACCTAAACAATCGCAATATGAAGGTAGTTGCAAAGCAATGAAAAAGCTCGGAATGAGGGATTACAACCTAGGCGTGCGATTGCCGAGCATCTACATCAAAACCTAATCTTCGCTGATTTTCTAGTATAGACGCAAAATCAATACTTTTTATATATGGATAAATTAAAAATGAGGTCTCGTCCATGGTGCAATTCGCCCAAAGTGCGAATAAAGAATTCGCCAATCTACTGAATGAATCGATCCGAGAGGGGTTGAAGAATGCTATTGGTGAAAGTGGCATGCAAGCAGTCTTCTTTCATCTCGGCTTGTCTGAACATATTGGGGATCCAGAAGCATTTCATAAAGCTATGTATTCGTTGTTTAGAGAGGGGACCATAGTACTCGAAAAAATAATTGTAAAGGAACTCTTTCGAAAGCTCAATACATCGGATTATTTACTAGGGGACTTTGGTTTCGAGAAGTATGTCAACTCCGCAAAGGAGATTTTTGAAAAGAGGATGAATGGGGGCGAGCAGATGTGAGTGAGGCAAGCGACATACTGAATAGGTTGCTTTCTTCAGAGGTCAAGGGAGACCTACTTGTCCTCTTTCGCAAGAATCCTGGAATCATCGATACAATCGATGGTGTCGCACGAAGGATCGGAAGGACAGGTGACTCGATAGAGAACGATGTAAAAGACCGATGGTGTCGCACGACGGATCGGAAGGACAGGTGACTCGATAGAGAACGATGTAAAAGACCTTGTAGACTTGGGTGTTCTTGAAAGGAAACAGGTCGGCAGACGAGAAGCCATCTTTCTTGACCGCAAAAGGGACGGAGAAGTTCAACAGATCATCGGGAATTACCTGAATAGTATGAAGAAAAAGGAAGGGTGATGTGGATGGTAAGAGTAAGAACAGGGATATCAGATCTCGATAAGATGCTTGGGGGAGGCTTTATGGAGGGAGATGCCGTGTTACTGGCTGGTAGTGCCGGGACTGGGAAGACTACACTAGCTTTGCAATACTTGGTAAATGGCGTGACACAGTTCGGGGATGCGGGCATTTACGTGACCTTTGAACAGCTCCCCGACCAAATCTACCGAGACGCAAAGAACTTCGGATGGGACCTGCGTAAGATGGAAGAGCAAAACAAGTTTAGGCTGATATGCACTTCCCCAGAACTGCTTCTTGAAA
>JACPBJ010000169.1 GCA_016180375.1 Nitrososphaerota archaeon
GAGAAGCCAGATTCGGGAGAAGTACTTCTTGATGGCCGACCTGTAAATGGAACATCTCCTGACAGGCTTCTAGTCTTCCAAGAGGGTGCTCTGTTCCCTTGGCTTACGGTAATGCAAAATGTGGAGTTTGGGCTGAAGATATCTGGCATTGAAAAAGAGAAGCGAGACCACATAGCAAGGAAGTATCTGGATATGATGCATCTATCGAAGTTCGACAAGGCGTACATTCACCAACTATCAACCGGAATGAAGCAGAGGGTTGCTATCGCAAGAGCTCTTGCGATGGATCCTCAGATCCTTTTGATGGATGAACCCTTTGCAGCATTAGATGCCCAAACTAGGGACATGCTCCATGCAGAGCTCCAGAACATCCATGCAAAGACGAGAAAGACTATTCTTTTCGTTACCCACAACGTAAGAGAATCTGCATGCTTGGCTGACAGAGTCGTTGTATTGACTTACAGGCCTGCCAACGTGAAGAAGGAATTTGCAATAAACTACCCAAGACCCAGAGAAATAGAGGATGATGGCGTAATCCATTCGGCTAAAGAGATCTTCAAGGAATTGAAGGACGAAGTACAAAGAGCAGTGATTGCAGAAAATGCCCCGTAAGAACAATCACATAGGAAGCATTGCTGATGGGGCGCTATTCCTATCCGTATTGCTTGGCGCTTGGGAGCTCGTTTTCAGGCTGCGCATTTACCCGGCATACCTATTCCCCTCTCCTGAGATGGTTGCTGGCTCGCTGGTTTCAAGTCTGACCAGCGGACTACTGCTCATAGGCGTGGCAACGAGTCTTACAAGACTGGGCATCGGCTATCTCCTTTCGATAGTGCTTGGCTTTGCAATAGGCCTTGCGATGATAAAATCTGCTTACCTCGGAAGAATACTGCGACCTTTTGGAGTTGGAATACAATCATTTCCCAGCATAGCTTGGGTCTCTCCTGCTATCTTGTGGTTTGGGTTCAATGACCTTGCCATGATCTTTGTGACAGTCATGGGGGCCGTCTTTTCCATTACATTGGGGACTTATGATGGAATTAGGAACACTTCCCCAACTTACATTAACGCTGCGAGGAATATGGGAGCAAGAGGCGCTACGCTCTTCTTCCAAGTTATGCTACCTGCAGCCTCCCCAAAAATAATCAGCGAACTTAGGCACGGTTGGTCATTTGCTTGGAGATCACTCATTGGCGCAGAGATGATAATGGCCACTCTTGGTCTGGGACATCTTCTAATGTATGGAAGGGAACTGAATGATCTTGCTCTGGTATTTGCCATAATGATATCCATATTTGCAATTGGCCAAATAGTCGATAGGTTATTGTTTGAGAGAATACAGAGTAGAATTTCTCACAGATGGGGCTTGTCAACTACTCCTGTTGGTCTGTAGAATCAGCCTATGCGCTGGAACCTAATACATCCTTTTATCATACGGTAACGAATCAATGCTAACTTATGCACAGCAACAGGCTGGCCAAGGAAACTAGCCCCTATCTTCTTCAACATGCACACAATCCCGTAGACTGGTATCCGTGGGGCGAAGAGGCATTTGCAAAAGCCAAGATTGAGGACAAGCCGATACTTCTGAGCATAGGATACTCATCTTGCCACTGGTGTCATGTCATGGAGAAGGAATCTTTTGAGGACGAAGAAACTGCCCAGATAATGAGCGAGAAGTTTGTGAGCATTAAGGTCGATAGAGAGGAGCGCCCTGATCTCGATGCTATCTACATGGAGGCGGTTCAAACTCTGACAGGTTCTGGCGGATGGCCTATGACAGTTTTCCTTACTCCTGAAGGCAAGCCATTTTTTGGAGGGACATACTTCCCTCCCGTTGATAGATACGGAGTTCCATCATTCAAGCGAGTTTTGTTATCAGTTAGTGAAGCCTACGCAAAGAAAAAGCAGGAAGTGCTGGAGAGTGCAGAACAGCTGCACAGTAAATTGAAGGACAGCATTCCAGCAGAAACCGATCTAAGCAACTTCCCCATCGAGGCAGCTTTCCTGCAGCTCAGCAACGCCTTTGATGGTACGTATGGGGGTTTTGGTCGCGCTCCAAAATTCCCACAACCCACAACGCTAGAGCTTCTCCTCCGCATTGGCAGAAAACAGGGCTTCAACCATGCCAACCGCATAGTGGAGTTGACACTTGCGAGGATGGCCAGAGGAGGCCTCTACGATCATCTGGGAGGAGGCTTTCACAGATACTCCGTCGATCAAAAATGGCTGGTTCCTCACTTTGAAAAGATGCTCTATGACAATGCGCTTCTCAGTAGAGTTTACTTACATCAATATCAAATCACCAAGAACCCTTTCTATAGAAAGGTCGTTGAGGAAACTCTTGATTACGTTCTCAA
>JACPBJ010000170.1 GCA_016180375.1 Nitrososphaerota archaeon
CCTAGCGACATTTCTGTCATGGGTTTACGTGGATAGAGTAGTCGTTGAGGCCGCGTTCAGACCGATCTCTGCATGGGATGCCATTTACATCTACCATTATGCCTTGGGCGTAGGATTTTCGGCTACTTTTATCTCAATAGGGTTGATATTCTTCATAGCATCAGGAATGAAGCTCGCTTCTCTTACATTAGCAGGAACAGGAATTGCGCTGATGAAATTCGGCCCCGCTGACATTTTGTACTATACGCTGTTCGGGCAACAGGTTCCCAAGCAGCTTGAGTGGTTGGACGACAATAAGGCTGCGGTCGAGGCACAGGTTGCGGTTGAAAGAGCGCAAAGAGCTGGCGTTGATCTCTCACCTTATGTTACAGACTACGGGCTGGGATTATCGGTTCTTATGACAGTTGCAGTGATCTCTGTTGTATGGTTTACCCTCTTCACCTATTACAGCCGTAAAGAGAAGAAAACCTAGCGTCAAGCAGTCTTTGCTACTTGTTCGCTCAGATATGGAACTACATCTTTCAGTCCGTTAATCTCGAAGGCCTTCCTACGCATGTAGCAAGGACCGCACTTCCCGCAATGCGCTTCTCCTCCCTCATAACAACTCCATGTCAAATGAAGAGGAGCACCTATCTGCAGACTAAGCTTTACAATCTCATGTTTCATTAAATTGCCGACAGGCATTTCTATGCTGACCCTCTTCTGCAGATTCGTGGCATAGGGGAGCACCTCATTGAGCTTGTTGATGAATATCATCTCATTATCAGGATAAGCCCCGCTCTCTTCTAGATTTGTTCCGGGCACTATGACATCGTAACCATGAGCTTCGGCTATCCCAGTTGCAATAGACAGAAAGATCAAGTTTCTTGCTGGAACCCACTCATGAGCGTATTCTGCTCCTGCTTCTCCCTCTCTCTCCTTCTCAATATTGCTCAACGTTTCCGTAAGCCTTGAATGCCCTATGACATCTTTGAAGAGACTTGTATCAACGAACATAAGCTCACATCCTAGATGCTCTGCGATTCTTTTGATGGCTTCTTCTTCCCTGTTCTGCGCCCTGTGCCTGTATTTGAAATGAAGCAGAGTTACATCGTAGCCTCTATCAATCATTACTTTTGTCGCAGCAGTACTATCGAGCCCTGCGCTCGCGACTATTAGCGCTCTCTCTTTTCTCTTCTTTTCAGAATCTGCAAGCCAGAGAGATTTTTCATCGAATTCTTTTTCTGTCGTGATCCTAACAAGAGAATACGGCTTCATCTGCCTTGTCGCATTGGCATCCCAGATCATCTTGGAATCCTGCTGCAAATATGATTCCAGCGACGTGAAGTAAAGCACATCAAGCTCCTTATCGTATTCAAGGAATATCGGCTTGTAGTTGCAGGCAAGATAAAGCGTTTGAGGCTGATCTTTTCTTACTATTGCAAGCGCATAACTTCCCAGAACATCATCACGCAAGATACTTTGCAACCGTTCAAGCGTCCCATTCCAGACTTTCTCCAACAATGAAGGAAGTATCGCACTATCTATCTTGGTTCTCCTTTTAAGGTGAAACCTCCTTTCGAGATCGAAATCATTTGCAATTGTTCCATTGTGAGTAACGAAGACAGTTTCTCCGAAGGGCTGAATATCGGCTGTATGTTTGTTAGGAACATATTCTGTGGTAGGCTCTGCCCTATTATTCGCAATCACTATCGCAGTATTAGCAGTTATGAAACTGGGTTTCCTGTCTAGAGACTCGCTCGCTCTTCCAACATCTTTAACCTGAATTAACTTGCCATCTTTTTGGAAGCTCACAATGCCATAGGAATCTCTGCCTCTATCCTCGGCCATCACAAGTAACTGTCGTACTCTATTCTCTATCCTCTTAATTTCATTTGCATTTCTTCTCTTATCAAAAATCACGCATCCACTAATACTGCAAGCCATGCCTACACTCCTCTCTTATGACCCCAAGCAAGCCTGTGCAGCTGGGGGAGTACGCGCAGCGGTATTTTTTCATCAATAACGTAGTTCATCAAACCACGGAGCACATCAACATAATCCTCCCTCATCCCATCTGGCTGTAGAATAACCTTCGAATGGTTTATCCCTCTTTCATCTAGAAAAGCGAGAATTTCCTCTGTATCCTTCCGAGGATTAACGACCACGAACTTAAGATAGTAATCCTTGACATCTGAAAGCCATTCAAGTTGGCCATATTTTACAGAGAATCCAGCGTTGGAGGTTTTTGGCGAAACTGACCAGATGCTAACAAGCCTTCTGAGCTCTTTTGAAGGGGCAATAGTTCCATTGGTTTCAATTAGAACACTATGACCTTTACGAACAAGAGCCTTGGCAAGTTCCTCTAGGGGTTGAA
>JACPBJ010000171.1 GCA_016180375.1 Nitrososphaerota archaeon
AAATAAAATAAAATCAAGCTTGCTACGCCCGGGCTTCTGGCCACTATTTCATCCCACGTCATACCCGTGTAGTATTCCAGCTCTTGTGGACCCGGGTGAGGGAGATTAAGAGCGCCCATTAATGCGAGGTAAGGGCCAATGGTTAAGCCAAGTATTCCAATTGCTAAGAAGAGAATTATCCACGCATACTTCTCATAGGCCTTCTCCTGTCTGGGAACGGCCACAGCATGATACTACAAGGCGTTGTTATTTATGCCTGAGGTGACGACTTGACATGCAAAGGACTTTACAGAATCCCGGCGGTACGCTCTTTGAATATCCCATTGAAATCCACTTTTTGAACCCATTCAGCGGCGGACCCCACCGGGCCCGCTTCCCCTCGGGTTCAATTCCTCCGTCATCTTTCGATTTGATCCCATCGGCTCGTTCATATTGTTCTATTCTGTCGCCACATGATATAGACGCCAATGAAACCGGTGGAGGAATTGCCGTGCTTGATGTGGACCGGAGAGAGTTCGGACTGCGGGCGTCTCGAGCCTAACCTCCTCCAGCGCATCGCGTTCTATTGTGGGGTGACTTGACGTTAACCGCAGTCAAAACTGCCCGATCTTCGATTATCAATGTCACAAGATATAGGAGTGTTCAGGCCCGGTGGGATTTGAACCGTAAGAACTGTGCCCCACTTTGAGGCCTAGGAGTTCAAAGGATCGCAGTGGCGTATTCATTACCCCCACAGCATCGTTTTTGATATGATAACAACAGGAGAGTCGGAGACGGGTCAGCACGAAGATGAGTTCTCAACTCTGGGTATAGGTGCGGTCGCCGGGAACCTACACTCGCGGTACAGTTCTCTTCCTCCAGTTTCCTAGAGGAGGAAGTCATAAGCAGAAATTGCAATTCAAGTGATGTAAATGCCATTATTTCATGCAAGAAGTTCCGGTTGATGACGCATTGCCGGCGACTCCAGTAGCTGATATCCTTGAGGCAGAGGTTAGAGAAACGTCCTGCTTCAATCCTTTGCGTAGAATTACAGAGAGGTGAGAGTTACGTCTGTGACGAAGTAGTTGGGGAAACTTGTGTAGGCCAGCGGGTCTTGGACCTTTCCCAATAATACGTGAACAAGTCGTAGCACCATTTATGGAATGCGGGGCTGGTGCTAGCGAACCCACGACTGAAGTCGATCCTTCCGTTCAAGTCTGAGAAGCAGATGTCAACCACTTTTTCGTTCAGCGCGAGTCCCACCCTAAGATTGTCCGCAAACCTCGTCTCAACCTTGGCTCCCGGTGGAATCGGGACGCCGAACAATCTAGACGCGATGTTGTTATGATATATGCTTCTCAAAGATATATTTCTCAAACTTATCTGAATAAATGGCGTGGGTAGGGGCTTATCGATCATAAACCAGAAGTACTGCTTGGCTTCTCGAGCGAGTTGAAAGCAGTGTTCTAACATGCTCGCCATGTGGTCCACGCGGTCATAATCTGACAGGTCCCCGATTCTTTGAATAAACTCTGGTGGAAGATAGCATAGGTCGTGGGACAGAAAATACTCTCTGTTTTCCGATAGAAACTTGAAAGATGGCAGCAGCTTCAAGGCCAGCCTGCCAAGACTTGTGAGCGTGTATAAGCCTTCTGAATTTCTCTCTACCAGCTTAGAATCACTGAGACGTGACAGATGCTTTGAGGTTTCCTGAACCGTGCCGGATAACTTCTGCGCGAGTTGAGTCAATCTCTGATTCTCTGCTTCTATCTCAAGAAGCAGCTTCAGCCTGTTACTACTCGACAGAACGAATAGGAGCTCACCCATCTCTTCCATAGGCCATCTTCTTCGAGCTATCGCAAATATCAACTTTCTGGTTGAATCCTCATACTTCTGGTTGAGGAGACTTAATCAACGTCTTGCTCCCTGTACAGAGCAGGTGTAACGGATATGTCGAATACAGAAAACGAACACGCCTTCTCTATAGAGCTGAGGTCCAGGGAGAATCTCAAGAGTGTAAGGCTAGGTGATAACCGGCACGAACAGGTCTTCATAGAGGGTTTCCTTGGGCAGCTATTGGAACTGAATCTTGTTGAGCGATCTATGCTGGAAGTCAAGGGTGTTAATGGGACACTCAGGCTTGATATCGACGAGATTGAATTAAAGAAGTATGTTATCGGACAAGGGGCTACTGCAAGTAGGTGAACCCGATGGAGAGACTCAGTTCAAACCTTCAAGTCGCGCTTAGCATGTTAGTCGGAGTAGTTGCCTTTACGGTAGGCATACTCGCAGTAACCCTATCCCAGGCACCAATACCTTCACCGCCAGTAGGGTTAGCTCCCTGGTTGGTGCTAAACATTGCATTTGGATCC
>JACPBJ010000214.1 GCA_016180375.1 Nitrososphaerota archaeon
ATCGACCATGCGCATCTTCCAAGATTGCTATGAGTTTTTCAGTTCTTCCCTTTGATCATGAGTTTAAAGAGTGTAGGCCGGACATCGATCCCGGGACTTTTGCCTTTCAGAAACACGACCATATTCTGATATTCTCATGTTTACGAGTTTCCTGTTGTAGACGCATCTGAATACTTTTCATAAACATGATGTTTATATAAGATAGACAATAATGAAAACATGTGGCAGTGGTTAGCGTCAGGATACCAAAAGACTTGAGAGAAAAGTTGCGAAAGTTAGGATTCGATATATCAGAGGAGATGAGGAAGCATCTCTCTTGGTTGGCTATGAAAGAAGAGTCAAGGGAGAGCCTGCAAGAATTAGAGAAGCTCATCCAAAAACTTCCAACGGCCCCGAGAGGAACGGCGGAGAAGCTGATCAGGGAAGACAGAGATGCCCACTAGGTTAGTGTTTGATGCATCCGTTCTTGTCAAGTATCTTCTTCACGAAGAAGGATGGGAGGATGTCAAGGTGTTCTTCGACCAAGCGGTAGAGGGTTCGCTTGAACTGTATTCGATTGATCTAGCGCTTAAGGAGATAGGTAGTGTCATTCAAAAATATTCATCTTTGGGGAGAGGCAAAGGGATCGCTCCAAGAATTTATCATCAATTGTTATCGCAAAAGATCATCTCATACCATAGGCAGGATACCAGCATCCTAAAGGAAGCGTTTGAGCTAGGTCTCCAAAATGAACTAAGCATGTATGATGCCGTGTATATCGTACTCGCTAGAAGCCTTGGGGCAGAACTTGTTACATCTGACAGAAGGCAGGCTGCGGTTGCCAGAACTATTACGAAGGTGCGTGAAGTTCGTTAGGGTGCTTTGAGCAGAAGATGAAGCCTCGCCCTTGGCATAGCGTATGATGTTGTCCTTAAAGGCTGACGAATTCTATGGAATGGGAACAGGCAGACCTTCTATGCCTATTTCCACCTTAACGATGCTGGGTCCCGCGCCGGCTAATCTAGGACTATTCCCAGGTTCTTTGCTTGTCCTGTCGAAAGCTGCAGGAGTCAATTCAAAGTCCGCATTAACGGCGTAGACGGTCTTTCCCACTATCACTAGGCTTGCAGGTGCTTCCAGAGGACCGTTGTTGTCGTTCTTCGCTACGTCGATGACATTCTTGTCAGGAGTTACAGCGACTAGAGCGTTTCTGGCATTTGCGACTACCCATATGTTCCCTGCCGAATCTATCTGGAGGCCGTCGCATCCGATGAGTTTTGGATCCTTCACATACTCGCTGGTAGTTTTTACCGAACCGTCTGGGTTGAGCTCTATCCTCCATATGCTGCCATTACGCGTGTTCGCTGCGTAAAGTATTCCGTTCCTGTCGAAAGCAAGGCCGTTGGGGCTCACAAGTTTCTCAGCGATTACCTTGCCTTCTCCTCCTGTCGATGGAACCATGTAGATCGTCCCCCCGCCGAAGTTTGAAACGTACAGGTTACCGTTCTTGTCGAATGCTATACCGTTAGCTCCTGGTACTCCGCTAGCCCATACTTCGGCCTCGCCAGGGTTGGTTGCACTCAGCTTGTCAGCAGGCACTTTCAAGATGAAACCTACGGGCTTTGCTGGATCCTGACCGGGGAGACCTCCAACAGCTATGTAGAGGCTGCCCTGCTTGTCGAACGTCATGCCCAGTACATTAGGGATAACCATCGATTTTCTGCCGTCCCTGCTTATAGCTTCCATCCTAGGGATCTTGGCCACTGTTACAAGTTTGGGATCCTTTGGATCAACCATGTAAACTTCGCCTGCGGTGATTCTATCTGCAAGGTATAGCCTGCCTTGCTTGTCGGCGGCAATGCCTTCACTGCTCAAAGCCTTGCTGGCGGCGGTGAGGTTTATGTCTCCTCTCGGATTCAAAGCGAGTACGAGAGTCGCCTTCAAGCCTTCCTGAGGAATGACGGGGGCCTGAGGTTGTTGCGTCAGAATGAAACTGGCGGCTGCTGCAATGATGACTATCACAACGCCTACAGCAACTAACATCTTGCTTGCCATGCCCCGAGAAGATGTTTCAGTCATTAATTTCCCTTTCTAAAATTCCTGTTCAGCCTTGTAAGGTTGATAGTTAGGGAACATTGGCGCATAAACCCTGCCCGTCGAATAAGACGTTTGTTTCACGATATATTATATGGAAGCATCAAGACTGTGAGGATATGGTCGAAATAATAGAGAAACCGCCAAAGAGGCTTATTATTGGAGAGCGCATTTTCTATAAGACGTATGATGATTTGGCATCCATCGTAGCGTTAGCTGCCTCAGCAGGCCAGCCTGTGGCACTCTATTGGGCGGAGGGCATACTGTTCA
>JACPBJ010000215.1 GCA_016180375.1 Nitrososphaerota archaeon
GAGGTATTCGAAGCAGCAAGAATATTCGCTCAAACAGAAGGCGTTATACCTGCTCCTGAAACTGCACATTCTATCAAATGTGTGATAGACGAGGCTATGAAATGCAAACAAAAGAATGAGAAGAAGGTCATCGTATTTGCCCTGACCGGACATGGTCTGCTAGACCTTACAGCGTATGACGCATTCCTATCAGGGAAGCTGATTGACTGGGAACCCTCGGAAATCCATGTTCCGCAGTTTGTCAAAGATCAAGTATAGTGGCTTTAAGTTGATGGAGCCTGACGCTTGAATCTGCCTTGGCCCCTAAGACTTAACAGAACCAAATCTAAAAACATTCATATATTTTGAGCGATATGTTATAGAGAATGGAACCTTGGCTGGGCCCTAAATGGGTGTCTAGTCGCTATAATTTTGTTGATGAAGCACTATCTCAGCTGCATTTTCCCAAGAATATAGTGATCTACGATGTAACTCTACGTGACGGAGAACAAATGCCCGGGATAGTGTTCAGAAAAGATGAGAGGATTCGAATAGCTAGAGCGTTGGATGAGCTCGGCATTCCGCGCATAGAAGTTGGATTGCCCGGTTCGACAAGTGAGGATTTTGAGGCCATAAAGGAGATTGCGCGGCTCGGGTTGAAATCGCAGATTGGCGTCTTCTCAAGAGCTCGGAAGGACGATATCGATTTAGCTGCTAAGTGCGAAGTTGATTCCATCGTCATATCGCTACCTTCGAGTACCGATATGATTGAGAAGGGCTTTGGATGGACAAAGGAGAAAGTCAAAGAGCTAGCTGTCGAAATGACGAGCTATGCTAAAGAACAGGGCCTTTATGTGACATACTTCGCTGTAGACTCGACAAGAGCCGACACAGCTTTTCTGAAAGAATTGATGACAACCGTTGTGGATAAATCGAGTGTCGACGCTGTAGCAGTCGTTGACACGTATGGATGCGCTTCCCCACAAGCTATCTCCCACTTGGTCAAACAGGTAAAAAGCTGGGTCGATGTACCGATAGAAGCTCATACACACAACGAAATGGGACTAGCAACAGCTAATTCTATAGCAGCATTAGCTGCAGGAGCCGAAACAGTGCATACAACCTTCAATGGAATAGGGGAGAGAAGCGGCATGACACCCACAGAGGAGCTCGCAGTAGCTCTCCGAATACTCTACAACATAGACTTGGGTCTTAATTACAATAAACTATGCGAAACCTCAAAGATCGTTGAGGAAGCGCATGGCATCAAGATGCCGTCCTACAAGCCGGTTGTTGGTAAAACCGCCTTCGGATACGAGGCAGGCATACCTGTGATGATAAGCCACAGACTGATAGCCCAGAATCATCTGCAAGCAGGTATAAGCTATTTACCTGAATTTGTTGGCAACAAACTTGTAATAACTCTTGGAAAGAAAAGCGGAAAGCATGGCGTTAAACATCGACTCGAACAGAAAAAAATAGAAGCCAACGACGAACAGATAGAAGAAATGCTGTCAAAAATAAAGGAGACCTCCATAAGAAATAAGCGCGCCGTGACAGACGAAGAATTTGATGAAATCACTAGGGAAGTTCTCTCAAAGAAATAGAGGAACTTGCTAACCTCGATTTAAATACCATATCAACGGAGGTCGCTGTCAAGTATGAATAGCACCAAGAAGCAACGCAAGCGCAAGTTGAATAGAGCTCACACTAAAGGTCGTCATGGAGACGTTCATCAGCAGTAAGGAAGACTCTTCGACCTAGGGATGGCAGAACTTAGACGGTCAAGATTTACTGCTGCTCACTACCCTCTCAATAAAGGCACAAAATAGAAGAGGTAAAGCACTCGTCAAAAGAGTGCGAATTCGAAATGATGCTAGGATGATTTGCGAAGGACTCTGCTCTCTTCCTCAAGTATCTTAAGGATCTTCTCAAGAGTCTCTTTCGTATCTTTAGACAAGCCAGTCTGATCCTTGCTTAGCTGGTCAACGAGCCTTCCCAGAAGGTTAATCTGGTCTTCATCAACCTTAAACCTTCTTTCCATTTGGGACTGTAATTCCTGAATCTTTCCTTCGAATTCTCCCCTCGCCTGCTGGTATCCCTGTATAAGCCCTTCATCGCATCCCTTCTTGTAAGCAGCCTGTATTCTCGCCTCCTCTGGAACAACTCCCATCTTCTTCAGCAGTTTGGATGGCAGGCTATCTGGCAAGGAATTTTCCTATATGAAAAAGATGAACATAAGCGTTCCAATACGCGTTTCTGGTAACTCTGCGAGAGGTTTCTTTGTACGGCTTGTTCATACAGTTTCTACAAACAGAGCATTGAACATAGGGGGCCCCTATCGTTTTGACTAG